>JACQUT010000297.1 GCA_016267585.1 Cyanobacteria bacterium NC_groundwater_1444_Ag_S-0.65um_54_12 | reverse complement strand
GGATGGTTCAGATCCACTCCCGTATCCACGACTGCTACAATCACTCGCGGATCGCCCATCGTGTAATCCCAGGCACCATGAACATCGATAGCTTTATGCCCCCATTGCCGAGTCACTCCCGGATCATTGGAAAGCAATTGTGCCTCAAGACGCCAATCTGGTTCAGCATACTGTACCTCGGCATGGCCGGACAAGGCAGCTATCGCCAGTAGCGGGCTCATCTTTGGCGGCAAGCTGAGCACCGATAGGTTTATTTGGGGCAAATTGGCAATTGCCCTGGCTCCGATAGTTCTGGCTACCCGATCAGCAGAACTGGTTCGCGAAAGTTTTACTAGCAGCCGGTTGGCAGCCATGGTCCTGGCTCTTATTTTAGCTTGCCAGCTCTCCTGCGTACCAATTGCATAAGAGCCAGTTTTCGGTGAACCGCAAGCATTCAATAAGCTCAATAGAGCTAGTGATAGAATCCACCACTTCAGGGTGAGAGCCATCTAGTAGTTGCCTTTCTTTATACTTGATTATCGAAATTTCCAGATGAACGCTTGCCTGTACCCGACTCGGGCGGTCTGCTCTGTTAAGCTTTCCTTGACGTTCTAGCCCTGAGGCCAGAGCATGTCCTGGGATGAAAATCTATATTTCTACCGTCTGCTTGGCGGGCGCGACCGATCAGAATTCTGCCTTGGCAATCGCCAAGGCCTGGGATCTCGTTCCTCTCGAGCTGGGAAACCTGCCAGGGGATTCACTGACTCCTGGCAAGGATGTCTTGCTGGCTAACATGGCTTTTCTGCCACGCTGGCCAGGCAGGCTTAATTTGGGAACGAGTGACGAAGGCCTCCGAAAGAGCAGTGTAAAAGCAGTTGGCGAAGCTCTCGCTCGCTGTGCGGATACGGGAATCCCTCTTTATACCGTTGAGGCAGGCTGGAGCCTGGATACCACCATCGCAACAACTGGTAATGCAGCAGGAACGCTAGTCCCCAGGAAGCAAGCGATAAGGCAATTATTACGCTCACTCGATCAATTGGCCGCAATATCACAACAACATGGTATCAGGTTAGGGATAAGCAACATGCCTCACGGCCATGGCGGTCTCCTCACCGCTGCCACAGAAATGCGACAGGTAATTGCTACCATAGGCGCTCCTCACCTGGGATTATCATTGGATCTGGATTTTTTGGAGCAATTGGCTTTGGTCGCAGGATTTGACCCCAAAGAGGCTGCTTTGGCAGTCAGAGATTTGATTTTCGTGCTATATGCCGGGCGCGCCATCAAACCAAGATCCGAGGGAGGCAGTGGGCCTGCGCTAGTTTCAGCCAAATATCTACCAAGGGACTGGCAAGCTAGCGTGGCAAGTCAGCTCTCGCCGGTGCCTTTTGTGCTCAATGCTCGTTCATTGTTGCCAGAACAATTGATCGAGATCCGGGAACGCTGGCTAGAGAATTGCCATGCCACCGCGTGACGAACTGGATGAGCACTTTCACCGTCATCCCCGTCTAAAAAAATACGCCGAGCTGTTTGATGCACAGGAGCAACGTCACTTAGGAGTACAACAGCGCTTCGCCTTGTTGGTTTTATTGCTGCTGGTAGGTATGCTCTGGTTTGCTATGGCAAATCGTACTGGCTCATGGTTACCTTGGGAATGGGGACTGTTTGGTCAAAGATAAAAGCGAACCAGGTTGAGGAATTGCGCTGCTGGCCATTCGGTGACACTTTGTCGTAAATCCTCCGGGACAACTTCACGAGCGGCAAGCCAATTAGCAGCGGGAATCTTGTTGACAAAATCCGCTACCAGCTGGAGATCGCAAATGAGCAGATCAAGTTCTTGCTGGTATTGCAACGAACTAGTATCGGCGTTTGCCGATCCCACTGCAAGAATGTCATCTACTACTAGATACTTGCCATGTGCAAAGTTATTGACCCACCAACGTACTTTTACGCCACGAGACAATAATTCTTTGACAACAAATCGGTTAATTTTTTTGAAAACGCCAACGTCATTATCGTAAGGGAAGAATACGCGTACCGCTACACCACGTGCTGCTGCTTTTCCCAATTGCTCTACTAGCTTTCGATCGCCCCAGTAAGGATAGCTGCACCAAATGCGGCGTTTGGCGCCATTTATCATGGCAAAACGCACTCTTCGGATTTCGTCACCGCGACCCGGTTCGTTAGGGCTCGTGGCGATCGCCACCGCAGTAACCTTGCCATAACTGCGTGGACGAAATGTCAGGAACGATATTTCGCCTCCTTTGGACCAACGCCAATCTAGTAACCATTCTCGTTGAATCTGGTTGGCAGACTCCCCGACTACTTGAACCAATAGATCATGCCATTGCTGTTCGTAATGGTAGCCAATATTCATTCCGCCGACCATGGCTCGATCACCATCCACCACGTACAGCTTGCGATGAGAAAAATGTAAGAGACCGCGCGGAAATATCACTTTATCGTCGTAATAGCGAGTCTCTATGCCACGGGAACGTAGCCAGGGCACGAGCAGACCGCCTTCTTGGGCCTCGGTTTGACCTAGCGGATCCACTATCACTCGAACCTGGACACCTTCTTGTATTTTTCTAGCTAATAGGTTGGCGATCCTCATGCCTGGTTCATCCATGCTCCAGGAATAGACATTGATGAGAATATAATGACGCGCACCGGCCAGCATGCGCTCCAGTGCAGGATAGGCAGTACGATCAGGGAAAATCTCGATCCGGTTGTTGCTTGATAGCTGAGCGGCCAAAACCTTTGCTACCTCTGCTGGCAAGCCAACCGCTCCGGGCGCTTCACTAATTTTGCTGGTAGCTGGGTGGCCAAAAAATGGCATGGCCAGAGAGCCTGAACTAGCTACCGGCATAGCTAGCCCACAACCCGCTAGCCAAGCTAGCGCTAAACCAGTGGCAATTAGTTTGCGCAACTTATTCCTCGCAGCAGTTCCAGTACTGGTTATTGAAGCACTAGCAAACGGGCATTTTTTTCTATTTAAGAAGAATTAAACGATATTTAATTAATGCTTTATAGATCATGGTTCCCTAACCCCAGCTCTTGCCACTATACTGCCAAAAAAATTATTCAGCGGTAGTATTGCCAGAGATTGCTAGTGAGTATCAAGGTCAAGCTTCTTCTAATAAATCTCCTGCTACTCGGTGGTTGTGCTTTACCAACCGAGCAAATGCCCGAGCGCACAGTGCGTTGGCCTAAATTTCTCGGTACTGCTAACCTGCCGCCAGCCATGCTCAAGATAGGACTGCTGGTGGCACAAAAGGAAATTACGTTGCAACTGACTGCCCGAGCGCTGGCAGCTACCGTGCCACTTGAACCAGGGCGAACTTATCGCATTGGGTGCGAGGGTAAAGATATCTTATTGGCCGAGAGTGACAATCTCTTGCTGCGTCAGCCAGCTCCGCTACAATTTCAGGCCACTTCGCCTGGAACGTTTTTGGTCAAAAGTAAACGTTATCGCGGAAATCTAGAGGCGATCGCCTCGCCAGGGCAAAGCGATCGCCTTACGCTGGTAAATTTGGTAGCAACCGAAGAGTACCTTTATGGTGTAGTGCCGGCGGAAATGCCATCTGGTTGGCCATTAGAGGCGCTCAAGGCCCAAGCGATAGCCGCGCGTACTTATGCCTATGCCAACTTGGGAAGACGCTCCAGCCTTGGCTTCGATCTTTACGATAATACTGCTGATCAGGTATACGGTGGCATGGCTATTGAGCAACCTGATACCACCGCCACGGTCGACGCTACTAGGCGGGAAATCGTGGTCTGGCAGTTCCTGCCGATCGCGGCATTTTTTCATGCGGCATCGGGTGGCGAAACAGACGATGCCTGGGCAGTATGGGGTGAGGACTTTCCATATATCCGTGGCTTCTCGGATCTGGATCCTTCGCCGCATGCGCACTGGGAGACAGTTTTTACGAACGAGGAAATGGAACGCGCATTGGCAGCAATGGGTAGCAATATCGGAGAGCTCCGTGGTCTGGAAGTTGTGACCAGGACACCACACGGTCGAGCGCGCTGGTTACAAGCCATCGGAAGTGCTGCGACGGTAACAGTGGATGCCAACACTTTACGTTTCAAGCTAGGCCTCAAGAGTACCCGTTATCAGCTCAGTAAAGTAGAGAAAGGCTGGCGTTTCTTGGGGGGCGGATGGGGCCATGGTCTCGGTATGAGCCAATGGGGCGCTCGCGCCTATGCCCAGCAAGGTGTGCCATACCAGGAGATTCTCACGCGTTACTATGACCAAACTTCACTAGCCAGACCGTAACCGTGCCGGCTGGGACCATCTGCTTCGTTACGCTTCACTCGGCGGGTCCTCACGTACATCCAGTACGCTGCGGCCCACCTCCCTTGCGCGCCTCGCAGCTGTCTCCAGCCGGCACGGTTACGCCAAACATCTTTCGATCCGGTATACCTGAACGTTTACGCTCGGTCTTGAGGTTTGGCAAGATCGCTCAGGCAAGCTTGCGAATTACGCCGACCACCCGCCCTTGGATTTTTACATGGTCTACATAAAGCGGTTTCAGTTCAGCATTGGCGGGCTTTAGACAAATACCCTCTTTATTGCGATAGAAACGCTTGAGCGTTGCTTCACCGCTTGCCAGTAAGGCGACCACAATATCGCCATCACGCGCGGTATCCTGCTTGTGCACTACCACCCAATCGCCAGGAGCAATATGGTCTTCTATCATCGAGGTTCCCTTGACCTCTAGCAAATAACTGTTATCCGTAGGCCATACGGTAGCCAGATCAACAACCTCTATTCCTTCGATCGCCTCAATCGGAACGCCAGCAGCGATTCGGCCGGCCAATGGCAAAATAGCTGATCCGGTTCGTCCCAGCGGATCCTCGCAAAGAAGTTGCAGGGAACGGTTTTTGCCTTTTTCCCATCGAATAAGCCCGCGATCGGCAAGGATTGTCAAATGGTAGTGAATGGTAGAGGTAGAACGCAGTCCCAATGCCTCTCCTAATTCCCTGATAGAAGGCACATAGCCTCGCTCCCTTAACGAACGGCGCAAAAAATCAATAACCTGTTGCTGCCTGGGCGACAGATTGGAGGTGGGTCTTGTTTCCATCGTTATATCCGAAAACGGCTGCCGGAACAATAGTTC
>JACQUT010000288.1 GCA_016267585.1 Cyanobacteria bacterium NC_groundwater_1444_Ag_S-0.65um_54_12 | reverse complement strand
TCGCTCAGGTAAAGCTGAAAAGTACAGATCTGCTGTTTAGCGTAATCAATAGCACACGAGATAGACCGGCGGATTTCCTCCGCTCGCTTGCCTTCATAAGGACTGGTAACAGCCACTCTCGCCGCTTGATCGCCATATTTCTGCGCAGGCGATAGCTGTCTGACAAGCAATGGCTCTGGCGGCCCATCTTGCGCTGCATTCCAGTCATGAACGAATTCGACGTGCATTTGCCGGGCTGCCGCGCCTTTGATTTCTACCACCAGATCATGCCAGACATTGGCATACTCATTGCCGATATTCATGCCGCCGGTAATGGCGTGATCACTATCCGCCAAGTAAAGCTTCCGATGGGTGAGGTGAACATTCATCCCTTTTGCGATAGGCGGGTTATAGATTCTAACTGGAATACCATGATCCTCCAAGATGCGCAGAACCTTGCGATCTCCGGCATGCTCGTTACTTCCCATGGCATCCAGCAAGACTCGGACGTCCACGCCTTCCAGCGCACGTTGTTGCAGCAACTTGGCGATCGCGATCCCCGTTTCATCGTCATGCCAGACAAAAGTCTCGAACCACAGGGAACGCTGAGCCAATCTGATCAGTTCTTTGATCCGCGAAAAGCCGGCCGCGCCGTCGATATGTAATGTCAAAGCGTTATTTCGACTCACCCGTTGTTCGATCAGTAAATCAATAGCCTGGTCGAGATCAGTGACCTGCAAAGCAGCAACTTCTCTGTTTTGCCAGGGCAAACGTTTTTCGAGGGCAATACCTGACACCATTTGCGCACACCCCACCAAGGCCGCCAAGAGAAATGGCAAAAAAGTCCAGCGTAAAAGTAATAGCATTGCCTGCCCTTTCATTAACAATATGTATCCGATCCATTTGCCAATCGCTTGAGCCTGTTAAATAAATCTTAAACCATGGGGTGCTGCTCATGATATGCTTATCTAGGTAAGAAATAAGAGGAACTTTATGTCTTTCGAACAGCTAGCCTATCGGCGAGTTTCCACGACAGAATTGCCAAGGTTGGTAGATCTTGTGCTGGACAAGCGTACCGACCGTGCTCGGAGCGAAATGGCCGAATTGTCGCCGGAGCAAACCCACAGGGCGTCAATTGCGGTGCCTGGCCAAAAAAGTGCAGCGCAGCATACGCCATTATTGTCGGCGGTGCGTCGCTTTTTGCACCGTGGAGATTCCCATTCCCGTAACCGTTCCGGTAGCTAGGATATAAGTGGTAAAGCCTGGTAACGGTAAAGCGTGATAGGCACATGGCAAGGTTGGTTTTCATGGGTACACCTGCCTTCGCAGTGCCATCCATGCAGGCACTCTTGGCAGCCGGGCATGAGATCAAACTGGTGGTAACGCAAATAGATCGGCCAGCTGGTAGAGGTCAGCAGATCCAGCAATCGCCAATAAAGCGTTTAGCCGAAGCGCTGGGTTTATCGTTATTGCAACCAGGCAGGCTGCGCCGGGAGCCCGAGGCCATACAACGTTTGCGTGATTGCAAACCAGATGTCATAGTGGTTACCGCATTTGGGCAGATTCTACCTCCTGCTGTCCTCGAGATACCACCCATGGGCTGCTTGAATGTCCATGGTAGTTTATTGCCAGCTTATCGTGGCGCCGCTCCTGTGCAATGGGCCCTGATCAATGGCGAAACAATGACCGGCGTAACCATCATGCTGATGGATGAAGGACTGGATACCGGTCCCAGCTTATTGAGCGAGCAGATTGCCATAGCACCGGAAGATAACGCCGGAACATTGAGTGCAAAGCTAGCTATCGCCGGAGCACAGCTACTGGTAAAAGCTTTGGATGGCCAGCTGGCTGGCAAACTCGTGCCTCAGGTGCAACCAACCGAGGGAATCTCGTTAGCCCCCTTGCTCAAGAAAATTGACGGAATTCTAGATTGGACACGGCCGGCAATAAGTTTACATAATCAAGTCCGGGGCCTGACTCCTTGGCCGGGAGCAAAGACCGTTCTAGCAGAAATGCCGATCAAGATCCTGGAATCCGAACGCTGGCTAGCAAAAGTTGATTCACCACCTGGAAGACTGGTCGATGTTTTACCAGGTGGTTGGCTAGTTGGAACAGGGGACGGTGCCATCTTGCTAAAGCAAATACAATTACCAGGTCGCAAAGCCCAACCTGCCGCGCAGGCTGCTCATGGTTTGCGCCAACTTGGACCAGGATGTCAATTCGGCTAGCATCCTATGACTTCCTGGCCGAAGTCTCGCTGTCCAGACAACGTACTTCGGTGGTGCGGGTAAGCTGTTCCATGAGTTCCCGGGCTGTTAGACCGAGAATCGGGTGGGTGATTTCCGGCGCGATTTCAGCTAACGGCACTAATACGAAAGAACGATCGTGCAAGCGAATATGTGGTATCAAGAGTTCAGGCTCTGCGATCAATTCGTCGTCATACAAGAGAATATCGAGATCAATGGTACGTGGACCCCACCGCATTATGCGTTCTGGATTGAGTTCCTTTTCGATGCCTTGCAGTGCATCCAACAGGTCACGCGGTGGCATATCCGTCCTGATTCTACAAACTGCGTTTACAAACCATGCCTGGTTAGGATATTCCAGGGGCTCAGTTTCATAGAAGGAAGAAATACCTTCCACCACTATCCTGGGATGCTTTGCCATCTTGGACAGCGCACGTTTGATGAAATTTACTCGATCTCCTAAATTAGAACCGAGGGAAAGATAGACCGTCGCCATCACGAAGCCCCCTGCCACCCTGCACTGGCTCAACAACAACTACACACTCTACCTATAAGAATAAATAATTCGCCGCTTCCTTGCTGACGATCGTCCTGACAATCTTGATTATAGCATTAGTAGGCTTACTATCTTTGCTGTTCAGCGTCCTTGCATCTGGGAGATCTCGGCCGATAGAGCTACTGCTGTCTGCTGGGTTTGCACTTTCACCAGACCAGTTTTTGTAAAATCGGTGAATATCACCACCAAGATATCTTTTGTTCCCAAGGAATACATAAAAATAGATGCTCGCTCTCCCTGCTGAAACATGGCTTGAAATTCAGTCTCACCTATCAATCTGGCGATGGCTCGCGTAGATGCGAACCCGCCGCTTACCAGAGAGGCGATCGCCGTAGTATCAAGACCTTGAATATCGCCATCCGTAGCGACAATTTGTCCTGATTTCTCGATTAATAATGCCGTTTGAGCATCTACATCTTCCACTAATTCTTTCAGCAAGTGGCGGATGCGATTGATTCCTTCTTCCGTGACGACGAAGTTGGTTAAGATACGGTTGATCAAGCAGGCATGCCTCGCTATGCAGCGCCTTCAAAAGCACTGAAGGGCCATCTATAACTTACCCAAGAGATTCTCATCATAACTGGAATTCCAGGCATACTCACGTCGTAGCCACTCGCGTTCTTCCGCCGTCAACGCTGCCTTGGCCAAGAGCTCCGGTCGCTGTTCCAAGGTTCGCGAAATAGCTTTTCTTCTCCGCCAGAGCGCAATCTTTTCATGATCACCGCTTAATAGCACATCAGGGACTTGCCAGTTCCGGAAATTAGCTGGCCGAGTATATTGTGGATAGTCTAGCAAGCCACCGCTAAAACTCTCTTCTTGCGTGGAGGCCTCTTTGCCTACTACACCAGGCAAGAGGCGAACCACTGCATCCACGATGATCATGGCTGGCAGCTCACCTCCCGTTAAGACCACATCGCCTATCGAGAAGACAGCGGTCGCCAAATGTTCACGTACTCGCTCATCAACCCCCTCATAGTGCCCGCAGATAACGATCAAATGAGGTATGCCCGCCAGCCTGCGAGCTGCCGACTGATCGAAAAGCTGTCCACGCGGGCAAGTCAATAATATGCACGATTCACTAATCGGCGCCAGCGATTCCACGGCTGCAAAAACAATGTCAGGCTTGATGACCATCCCGACTCCACCACCATACGGACGATCATCCACGGTATGATGAAGATCCTTGGCCCAGACACGGAGATCATGAACGGACAGGTCCATGATGTTAGCTTGCCGAGCCCGCTTTATTATGCTCTCGGTCAAGGGGCCGACGAACATCTGTGGGAAGAGTGTGAGGATATCGATCTTCACGGATCGAGCAGGCCAGGAATGCTGTGTATGCTGACGGTACCGGCTGTCAGATCGATATCTTTCACAAACTCGGGCACCCATGGAATAAGCAAATCGCCGCCCGCTGCTGCGACCTCTAGCAGCTCTTGCCCGGCCGATACAATAGCTTTGATTAATCCTATGGTCTTACCGGTTTGGGCCTCACATACTGCCAGGCCAATCATATCGGCAAATAACACTTCACCTGCTGGTGGCGTGCGCGCCTCGGCGCGCGGCAATTCCAAATAATGATCTCGTAGCGTGCTTGCCATTTCCGGCGTCTCGTATCCTTTGAACT
>JACQUT010000287.1 GCA_016267585.1 Cyanobacteria bacterium NC_groundwater_1444_Ag_S-0.65um_54_12 | reverse complement strand
GTTCTGTTATGAACAAAGCGAATAACACAAAGAGTCTCTTTTCTAATAGATTGTAGCGGATGAACGAAGCATTCTCATCGAACGAAGGGCCATCCCTGGCTGCCTTGCGTAGTGCTTGGGTAACGGTAAATCTTAGAGCCATCGCCAACAACGTGAGAGCATTGCGGCGCTGGCTTTCGCCGCATACTCACCTGATGGCGGTAGTCAAAGCTGATGGTTACGGACATGGTTCGCTGGCAGTGGCCCAGACCGCCATATCGGCTGGTGCTGATTGGATTGCAGTCGCTACCGTTTCGGAAGGGATCAGACTCAGGCAAACCGGTACCAAGAACCCGCTCTTGCTACTTTCTTTGCTCCATCCTGACGCTTACGAGACGGCGATCGCGAACGCACTGCAGTTGACAGTCTCCTCAGCAGAAGCCTTGGAAACGATCTCTCGGGTGGCGACTGCCATGGGCTTAGCTGCCAACGTTCATCTCAAGATCGATACGGGGATGACGCGCATCGGTGCACCAATCGAGGATCTGCCTGCCTTGGTGAAATTGGCTACCACGCTTCCTGACCTGCTCCTGCTAGGTATTTCCACTCACTTGGCCTGCGCCGAAAATACCGCAACTGAGTCTACCGAATGGCAACTGGCACAGTTTCAGGAAGCGCTCACCGCGGCAGCGTTGCCGCCAAGCTTACTGCGACATGCTGCCAATAGTGCAGCTACGCTCTATTATCCTCACTCGCATTGGGACATGGTCAGGCCAGGACTCATGATTTACGGCATTACACCTTCGCCTGCTCGATCCATGCCTTTCCCCTTGGAGCCAGCGCTGTCGGTATATGCCCGGGTAGTGCAAGTTCGTGAAGTTTCGGCTGGCATAGCGGTAGGTTATGGTTGGCGCTATACGACTCCGTGTCCAACGCGCCTGGCAATCTTGCCAATTGGTTATGCGGATGGCCTCCCGCGAGCCCTGTCCGGTCATGCTCAAGTGCTATTGCACGGCCGGCACGTTCCGATTGTGGGGACGATTTCCATGGATCAATGCATAATCGATGTGGGTAGGCTTGCAGTCAGCATCGGCGATGAGGCCGTTCTGCTGGGCCAGCAAGGAGCAGAACGCATCGGAGTTGAGGAATGGGCAGCACATGCCCAGACGATTCCCTATGAAATTGTTTGCGGTCTGGGCAGGCGTCTGCCTAAACTTTTTTTGCGATAGCAATTCGCCAGCCCGGCTGATAGTACAATTAGCGCAAAAAGCCGACCCCCACACTTTTCCCCCGCCCCCGGCCTAGCTCTACTGGTTTGTTTTTATTTGTGAGGGTCGACTTTTATTTGCAGTCTTCTGTTAAGTGCGACCACGGCTTTTGGCAATTTGCTCTTCGTGCAAATTCTCACCCTGTACGCCACCGGCAAAACCTACTGCTACCAGCAAGATAGCCGAAATGATGAAGCCCCATCCGGCACCGATCGCTTCCGGGGTAACGGTATTCGGTGTAATGAAAGCGCTCAAGGGGAACAGCCCCATGACACGTCCTGCAGCAGCGCCGCCTATACTGGCTAACACTGTGCTGGCAACAATTACACAACCCAGTATTAAACCGTTAAGTCCTGCCAGTGTACGGTTCCAGGCGCCACACAGGTATCCTGTCAGGAGCGATCCCACGTAGGTGGCAATCAGTGCTCCGATCATGGCCAAGATGAGACCCCATGCTGATACCGTGCTTGCAGGTCTTGCGCCGAATGCTATCGGCAATGCCATGAGGATTAGCCCTGATGCCAATGTCACGAAGAATCCGCCCCATACCGAACCCCAATGGACCATGTCGCCTGAAGCCACAGCAATAGTGGGAGATTCTTCACTGGGAGCAACTCCCAGATCCCGCGCCATTACCATGCCACGTCGCACTTCTCCCTCGGTTCGTATAATTTCAGCCATTGCCTCATGCTCCTCTCACCCAGACACCCAGGTACGTTCGAGCCTCGCTATTTATGTGAAGTCTACCCCGGCATCGTGCTGGAACAAGGCGTGCCGCCTTGGCCCATGGTGATCGGCATAGCTTTACTTATCTGCTGGTACGTTGTGAAATTGTCAGATAATGTGCCAGCTTGATCCTGCAGCTCTTCGCGAATAGCCAAGGCAGTGGTGTGCTCGGAAAGAGCATCGTGCCAGCAAGCCGCCCCATCAGCGAAGTATTTTCAATCACTCCATGATCTTTAGATAGGCCAGTACCGCAGCGATCTCGTCTTCGTTCAGCTTGATGAAGCTCATTGCCGGCGCACCGCCTGCGAGAGCAGCGCGAAACTGGTTTTCCGACGCGCCCCGGATATAGGGCGCTCCCCCCTCACTACCACTACCATCCATCCCATGACAGGAAGCGCATCCGACTCCCCCTGCCGTCACTTCGAAGATACGCTTCCCTTTTACAATAAGATCATTGTCTGGGCTGCCGGCAGGCGATGGTGTGGCAGTTCCCGTGACAGAAGGGAACAGTGTAGGTGTAGGTGTAGGT
>JACQUT010000279.1 GCA_016267585.1 Cyanobacteria bacterium NC_groundwater_1444_Ag_S-0.65um_54_12 | reverse complement strand
GTCATATTGCTTCTGGCAACGAAATTTACAATCTCATTTTGGAACGCAGCATACGAGATCTCGCTTCACTGACTACTTTTTATGATTCTGGTCCCTACCTGGCGGCCGGAATCCCTTGGTTCACTGCTCCATTCGGTCGCGATGGAATCATAGCCGCCCTGCAGACACTTATCATGGGACCCGATCTGGCAATCGGTACATTGCGCTATTTGGCACGCCAGCAAGCTCATGACGACAATCCCTTTCGTGACGAAGAACCCGGAAAGATCATGCATGAGCGGCGGGTAGGCGAGCTAGCCAACTTACAGCTGATTCCACACACCCCTTACTATGGTTCGGTAGATAGCACGCCCCTTTTCCTGATTCTACTTTCTGAAACGTTTCGCTGGACCGGAGATCTTGGCTTGGTGCGTGAACTTTGGGATGCGGTAGAAGCAGCTCTGATGTGGATCGAAGGATATGGGGATATGGACGGTGATGGCTTTGTTGAGTATAGTCGTCGCAGCCCGATGGGCCTTTTCTCACAGGGGTGGAAGGATTCTCACAATAGCGTGCTACATCCCGATGCTACCGTGGCCGAGCCACCCATCGCTCTGGCAGAAGTACAAGGTTATGTTTACGATGCTAAATGTCGGATGGCTGAGCTATGTTACCTGCTCGATTTGCGGATTTTGGGCGATCGCTTGCAACGCGAAGCCGACGAGCTAAAAACTAACTTTGACCAAGCTTTTTGGGATAATGAACTGAACTTCTATGTAGAAGCGCTCGATGGACGTAAACGTCCGGTTCGCACCAAAACTTCCAATCCGGGACATTGTCTTTGGAGCGGCATTGTGCCAGTTGCTAGAGCACGGATCATGGCGCAAGGACTCTTGGCGGATGACATGTTCAACGGCTGGGGTATACGAACCGTTTCCGCTGCTAGCCCAGTTTATAACCCGCTTTCCTATCATAATGGCACTATTTGGCCGCATGACAACGCCATAATAGCCAAAGGCTTGGCCAACTACGGCTTCAAACGTGAGGCGATAAAGCTCATGGATGCGCTTTATCATGCTGCATTGCATTTCGATTATTACCGTTTGCCTGAGCTATTTTGTGGTTTGGTACGCGGCGGCGAACTCGATCGCCCGGTTCCGTATCCGGTAGCTTGCTCACCACAGGCCTGGGCAGCTGGCACAACTTTGCTGCTGCTACAAGCTGCTCTCGGTTTGGTGCCGAATGCCAAGGCAGGAATACTGCACATCATCGAGCCAATGTTGCCACCATGGCTAACCGAAGTAAATTTGCAAGGGCTGCGGATCGGCGACTCCTCTCTCGATCTCCAGTTCATACAAGTAAGCGGCATAACAACTGCACGGGTGCTCAAGAAAGAAGGGAAAGCTAAAATCGTGATAGAGGGCTGATACCGACATGCTAGAATGAGGCAAGTAGAGCTAGAGGAGAGATGCGTGGACGTCAGCAACTTCAGGACCTTGGGAGAATGTGAATTCGGTACTATTTGGTTTGTGGAGGGTGAAAACAAAGTAGTGGTAAATGCTTACCAAGCTGCTTTGTACTTTAGTTTAGAGGATTTCACCGCTTTCTCCAAAATGGTGGTGGAGGCTGACCGACGTTTTGCCGAGCTATTTAATCGTAAGCCATTACCGGCATCCTCCCCTCCTGCCGACAAGCCGCCTGCCAGTTCCAAGATCCGGCAATTCCGTCCGCCAAATCCTTCGGTTGACGATTAAATTTAAACATTTCCGGTTTGTTAAAAAAAATTATCTACTTGCTAATGTGGATGTTAGAATAGAGTCGTTATAAGCGGATCGGCCCCATGCCCCGAGGGCGGTACTACCTGGGTGTTAGCTTTCGGGCAAGGGCTTTCAAAGGTGAAAGGGGGGCCCAATGGTTACGGATAATGAAATTTTGACCCATGTTCATGCGGTCCTGACCCGCGATCCAAGGGTACGGGACCGCAGCGAAGGGGGCGCTATAACGATTTTCTGTAGCGGGGGACATTTAGTGCTAGCAGGCGAGGTAGAGGAAATAGCGGAAAAAATGGTTCCGGAACGTTTGGTAGCAAAAGTAGTCGGAGTTCATACTGTAATAAATAATCTGCTAGTGAAAGCAGTGCCAGCCCGCAGTGATGATGAGATTCAGCATCATTTGCTGGCTGCCTATGCTCAGGATCATTGCCTTGATCAGCGGCAAATCATGCCAGTTGTTGCTGATGGGGTGGTTACGCTTACTGGTTCGGTGGATGCCTTGGCCAAAAAGCGGTTAGCCGGCTTGATTGCCTGGTGGGCAGCCGGCGTCAAAGATGTCAAGAATCAGCTAATTGTCTCGCCAGCTGAAGAAGATAACGATGATGAGATCACCGATGCGGTTCGTATTGCTTTGGAGATGGATAAACTGGTCGATGCGGATCGAATAGCCATCGGAACGCGAGCTGGCGTGGTAACGCTTCGTGGCATAGCTCGCAATGTCAGCGAGTACCATGCAGCAGAAGTAGATGCCTGGGCAGTCTGGGGGGTGCGTGACGTCATAAATATCCTGGAAGTCGAAGGAACCGGGTGCTAGGGGTAATAGTTGTTATTTTACGGAAAGGAATTATTGCACAAACGGGTAGTAGATGTTGCTACCGGCGAGGAGCTGGGAGGCGTGTCGCAAGTCATCTGGGATCCTACTTCTGGCCGGGTGATCGGTCTAGCAGTAGGAAATAATTCTCGGGTAATAAGTCATGAACGAATTGCTGCCATTACCGATGAACTCATCTCGGTGCTTCCGCCGGGTGCGCTAGCTGATGTCGCGCATGCTTCGGCAATTGGGAAGGCTTTGCTCACGACCTCCGGAGTAAAGCTAGGCATTATCACCGATGTCATTCTCGATCTGCAAAGTGGTCTCGTTATTGGCTTCGAACTAGATAATTCACGTGTTGCACCAGCTTTGCCACCAGCTATCGAACGTCGCGCTGTGGTGATACTTCCGGATCGTGTCAAGCAACTGGTGGGTAATGATCTGGCGGCGCTAAATGCCCTTCCCGAGATTGCCGGCGGAGAAGTACTATTCATCGTAAACGAAGACCCAACGCCTGAGGAGGGTTCTTAGTAAGAGCGATCCTGTAAACCATTCTGCACATAGCTTTCACCGGCAAAAGTCAGTGTAAGTAAGCCGTTTTTTTCCTCCAGGTAACCTTGCGCAATAGCTGCTTGGCAAGATTGGAGGGGAAACGGATTGTCCAGATAAGCGTTCGACCAAGCTTGCTGCAGTGCCGTCAGGTCATAGTTAACGG
>JACQUT010000277.1 GCA_016267585.1 Cyanobacteria bacterium NC_groundwater_1444_Ag_S-0.65um_54_12 | reverse complement strand
TCCTCTACCCATATAGAAGACAGTCAATGTTACCGAACAACTCATTCAATGCTAAGAGGAGGCATGCGAGATGACCAGTATTTCCCAAACACCTTACCAGCAGTTAAAGAACACCAAAGCCGGGCAATATGTGCGAGACAACAAGTTCACCACGGCCATAGCGGGCACTGTGGGAGTCATCGCTACCGCCGGCGGCGCGGCGAAATCTAACTCATTCGAAAAATTTGCCGAGAAGGCGATCGTCCCCGCTGCCGGTGCCGGCGCGATGGCGCTCGGCGGTATGCTCGTGCACGATGCGCTGGTGAATGACCTCAAAGATCACAAGCTGCGGGCCACCGGCAAAGCACTGGCAGGAGTCGTAATGATTCCGGGCGGAGCGCAAGCTATCGGCGTGGCGTATGACATTCCGGTGATGGACCAAGCCCTCACAAAGCCGCTAAAGGTCATCGGCAATGCGATCGAGGGTCTACTAGGGAAACACAAGCAAATGGTAGGCGGCGGAGCGCTCGCATTGGGCGGCGCTGGTCTAGCTGCCCTCACCATCAACGATATCCGCAAGAATGGCTTCAAGGAGAAGCACATTGTCGGACTGGGTGCCAGTGCTTTCGTCCCGTCAGGACTTGCCGTGATGGCCGATGCCGCAAAATCAGCGCCCAGCATGCAACAGCTAGGTCCAAAAGCCGTGAAATACGGCGAGAAGGCTAGCCAGGCAATCGGTGGGGTAGCCCTGGGCGCTCTGGCCTTCACGCGGGGGAAGGCCGCCCTCGATAACCTGAACGAAGGCCGCCTGGTCAAGTCAGCAGGCAATGGCTTGCTTTCGTTGGCTGCGGGTAGCGGTAGCGCCTTCTTGCTGGCCGATGCGACCGGTAGCGATGTCGTTCGTAAAGCTGCCAACAAAATTTTCGAGAAAGCCGTGGCACCAGTCTTCGAGCACGCGCTCTGGCCTGTTGCGAAAAGCGCATACGAAAACCCGGTCGCTGCTGCTGCTCTAACAGCCGGTGCCGTCGGAGTAGCCGCCTACGCTTACTTCAAGGAAGGGCGCAAAGAATAAAGGACGGGAAAATCACCAAACGATTTTCAAAAGTCGAACTAGCGGCCGGGGCGTCAGTGCTCCGGCCGCTTTCCTGGGTACCAGTTCCAGTTGCCCGCAACCCGCATCAGGGCTGGTACGAGCAGGGCGCGAATGATGGTAGCGTCAACCAGGACTGCTACTGCCAGGCCAAAGCCCAGCATTTTCACGATGGCTATTTGTGCCCAGGCAAAGGCTCCGAAAACTACCACCATGACGAGCGCCGCGCTCGTGATCATGCCGGCAGTCATGGCCAAGCCGTGCGCTACCGCGCGGCGATTGTCGCCATGAGCGTCATACTCTTCCTTGATGCGCGCCAGCAGGAAGACCTCGTAATCCATCGATAACCCGAAGAGCAAGCAGAAGAGCAAGATGGGCACCACTGCGGGTACTGCGCCAAGCCCGCGGTCCAGGCCAAAGAGGGAAGCTCCCACCCCATGCTGGAACACCAGCACGACCATCCCGTAACCGGCTGCTACCGAGCAGAGATTCAGCACCAGCGCTTTGAGAGGAATCAGCAGCGATCTAAAAGCCCAAAATAGTACGATGAACGTGCTGGCCAGCACCAACCCCATGACGCGGGGATAGGTCCGTGCCATCAGGGTGTCGAAGTCGTTGTAGTAAGCGCCCCAGCCACCGACCTGGATCTGCAGGCCACCACCAGCGCTCCAGACTCCGACCTCTCTGGTCAGAGCTTGTAGCTCAGCCAGGGTCACTTCGTCTTTCAGTATGACTTCTATTAAAGTAGCGTGTCCATCCCGCGCCAAAAAGAATTCCGCGATGGCGGGGAAACGTGCCAGCGCCAGCTGGCGATCAGCATAGAGCAAATAAGCCTGGGCCAAGGTCATCCCTGGCGCGAGGTCTACCGCAGAACGAACCTGATGTACCCGGCGATCGCCCTTCAGGCGATCGCCGATTCGCCGCAGCTCCGCCAAATGCTTGGCAGCCAGGATAGCGCCGTCCTGGGCCGTCACTAACACGTGTAGCGGCGCATGGATCTGGCCTTGCCCCATTGCTGCGAGCGCACGAAAACCGCGAATGGCCTCCATGTGCTCCGGAAGCCAGTGGCCAGCCGGGAAACCGAGCCGCAGACTCATGGCCGGGTAACTGAGGGCTGCCAGAACGATGCCGCCCACCAGCAAAGCACGAATTGGCCGGTCCATCACCAGCTGGGCCCACCTGGTCCAGAGTTTCCCGGTGACCTTGTGCAATGGTGACCGGATCAGCCAGGAGGATCCCAGATCGATCCGAGGACCGAGATAGGACAAGAGGGCGGGCAACAAGGTCAGAGCTGCCAGCAACGAGAGCAGCACGACGAGCAAGCCACCCAGACCGATTGACCGGGTCTCTAGCAAGGGCGTGAACAGCAAACCGCCCAGACCGCTGATCACAGTTAGCGCCGAGAAGGTAACCGCTCGTCCGGCCGTTGCCATCGCCCGGCTAACGGCATCTTTGATAGTGTGTCCGGCTCGCAATCCTTCCCGGAAACGCTTGAGGACAATCAAGGAATAATCGATGCCTACCGCCAGACCGACCATGGTGACCACGCTCTGCGCCAGGCTAGAGAGTGGCAGGGAACGTCCTACCAAGAAGACCAATCCCATCGCTACCGTGGTCGTCGCCATTCCCATGGCCAGGGGAAGACCAGCAGCTAGCAACGACCCGAATGCCACCAGCAGTATCAGCAGCGTGATCGGTAGGACCCGGGCCTCGGCAACCGCGGTGTCCGCAGCGCTGAGGGTATTGATGTCCACCAGCATTGCCGCACGTCCCGTGAGTGATAGCTGCACGTCGGCAGGCAGCGGTATATCAGTCAAGAGCCGTCGCAAACCGGGTACCGCTCGCTCGGCCTCGCGTTCGCTGCCAGCATTCAGCCCGAGCAGCCAGGCTGCCTGGCGCGCATCGCTGCTCCTTAGACCAAATCCGCCCGGATCGTCCGGACCCAGTACCCGCCTCACCAGTGTTGAACCAGCCAGGGTACGCTGCACTTCCTGCACGGTAGCGGCTGGTATGGCTTCAGACGCGCCAATGGTCACCACCAGCAACTGCGAGAGCGGAGTGGCGAATTCGCTGGCGATGATCTCTGCTACCCGTGCCGAGGGCGTGCCGGGTAACTCACCGGAGCCGCTTTCCAGAACGGTTGGCGCCCGGCTGGCTAATATTCCGCCGCCCACAGCAATCAGCAGCCAGCTGGCCAGCACCCAGCCGCGATAGTGATAGATGGCAGCGCCGAGCAATGTATACCAGGACTTCAACATGCACCAGTTATGCCCACTTTTTAGCACCCTTTTAACCATTTGGCCGTCAGATTCGCTACCCAGGCCACGATAGCGATAGTGAAGAGTAGGGCAGAAAAATGGAGCGAAAGATCCGGATCATCATCAACCCGGCCGCGCGCCGCGGCAACCAAGCCGACCTGTCGGCGCAATTACGCGCGGAATTCATGGGTTACCAGCTGGACATCCGAATTCCCCGGACCGTTGCCGAGACGATAGCAGCTGCCAGTACCGCGCCCGGAGATGGCATAACTGACCTGGTAATAGTAGGTGGCGATGGGACCATCAACATTGCCGTCAACGCGATCGCCGGCACCGACGTTCGGCTGGGCCTGATACCCTATGGCACGGCCAACGACCTGGCCAATTATCTGGGCATACCCGAGCAGCTTCCCGGAGCCTGCGAGACGGTGCGCCGAGCCGCTACCAGATTGTTAGATCTCGTCGAGGTCAATGGTAAGCTATTCATAACTGCCGGTGGTCTAGGCGTCGTGAGCCAGGTAGCCGTCGCCGTCAATCGCTTCAAAGCGAGCACCGGTACGGCGCGTGCTATCTGTCGTGCTCTCGGAAGTCTGATCTACACTCTCTACAGCTTCATCGTATTACTGACGGGCCGCAAGATCTACACTACCGTCAATATCTCTTGCGACGGGCATTCAATTGGCCGCTTTACCAGCGTAGCGGTTTTCGTCAACAATCAGCCTACCATCGGCAAGACGATCATGCCCTGCCCGGCTGCCCGTTCGGACGATGGCGAACTGACTGGTCTGCTCCTCGAGCGTCGCAGCCGTCTGGGAACCATCTGGACGGTGATTCTGATGACCTTGCGCGGTGCTCACACCCGGCGACGCGACGCCATCGATTTTGCTGGCAAGCAAATAACAGTCTGCTCAGAGGCGCCAGCAACTTTCATCGGCGATGGAGAGGTACTGGCCTGCACTCGAAATCTTCGCCTCGCAGTGCGACCGTGCGCTATCAGAGTCATAGCCTGAACGCTCTACCCCGAATGACGGTAAAGTAACTTGGTCCTGGATCACATGGGCAGGGTATAATCCCCTCTGTGACTGATATCTTCGTTATCCGACGCAAGCTGCGGATTCCGTTGCTGCCGCAAGGCCAGCTACGAAGAGAACACCTGCTCAAAAGTATCAAGCTAGGCCTGGATCCCTACCACCAGCTCACTCTGGTCCATGCTGGACCAGGGTTCGGAAAATCTACACTGGTCGCCGATTATGCCGGTTGGACCGGTTTACCGGTGATCTGGTACAACCTTTTTGAAGAAGATAGCGATCTTTTGGTATTCATGGCCCATCTGGTCGCTGGCTGCCAAGAACGTTTCCCGGATCTTTCGGCGGAACCGCTAGCGCTTTTGCGCGCCGCCAATAATCCAGCGCTAGTAATCGGAAGTGCTATCGGCCTGCTTTGCGAGGAATTAGCTAACAGTGTCAGAGGGCCTTTCTTGCTGGTGCTGGATGATTTCCAGACCATTGATCTGGCACCTGGTATCAAAGAAGCTACCGAGGCTCTTATCCGCTTTTTCCCGGAAGAGGCACAATTTCTTATTATTTCCCGGACACAACCTGGCTTGAACCTGCCACAGTTGCGCATCAGGCAGCAGTTAGTAGAAGTGGGTTCCGAGATGCTCAAACTCACGCCAGTCGAAATAGCGCACCTATTCGCGGCGCAAAGAGGGCTAGCCGTGACCGGTGATGAGTTGGCGGCACTGACTACGCAGACCGAGGGTTGGTTTGCCAGCGTGCTGCTGGCCATGCGCGCTGAATTGCCGCTCCGTACCACCGATCTTTCAGAACAACTGGGCGATTTCTTGTTCCAGGAAGTATACGATCGTCAGGAACCGGAATTTAGACGTTTTTTACTACAGACCGCCTTGTTGCCACGCCTTGATGCCAGCCTGTGCAGTGTGGTGTTAGAAATAGACTATTCGGGACGCTGGCTTTCGCTGATCTGGGAGCGAAACCTGTTCGTGACATTGCTCGGGACAAGTGATGGCGCGCCGGCTTATCAGTTTCATCCCATCTTCCGAAGCTTCTTGCAAAAACGTGCCGCTAGCGAGTTGACGCCATTTGAGTATAGGCAAATACAACGGCGGTTGGGCGATCGCCTGCTGGAAGAATCACCGGCAGTGGCACTGGAACTGCTACTAGCAGCTGGCGATACGTCTTACGCCATGCAACGGCTCGATGAGATCGGCTGGCGCTTGCTGCGGAGCCAACGGGTAGAAACCGTGGCGAAAATCCTGGTGCGTTTGCCGGACGATCTCTCGGCTAATGCTATCACCGCGCAATTGATGGCAGGCGAAGTAGCTCGAGCACGCGGCGATTTTGATGGAGCACTCGATCACTATGCCAAGGCACGCGATCTTTCGCAGCGCGCCGCTGATCCACGTGGGGCTGGCTTGGCTCTGGCGCTCACAGCAGCAGCGCTAGGCGCTCGTGGCAACGATCGGCAACAAGAAGCCGCTATTCAAGCGCTGGCAGTGCTTCCGGACACCGAGCATTTTGGTCGAGCCATGGCGCATAATGCGCTGGGAGTCTGGCACCTTTTTTCCGATCAAACAGCCAAAGCGCTTGAACAGTTCGATCTGGCGCTGGAACGCTATCGTCAGGCAATGGATTTTGCTGGCCAAGCGCGCGTATTGCACAATACTGGCTTGGCACAGGCCAGGCTCGGTAACTTTGTCCAAGCCATGGCGCATTACCGGGATTCCATTCGCCTTTCCCAGCGTGCCGGACGCTGGGCGCTCCCCATGACCTACAACAACCTGGCTTTGCTAGCCGGTTACCTCGGACAGTTCGAGCAAGGCTTGCAAGAGGCGAGACGAGCACTCGAGCTGGCTCGTCAACTCTCAGAGAGCCGGGAAGAAGCTTTTGCGCTCTGGACTTTTGGTGAGCTGTATCTGCGCCAGGAACGTCACCGCGAAGCTCTGGATTACTTCCAGCAGGCCAAAGAGGCGGCGATAGCACTGGGCGATCGCCCACAGGAAGCCATGGCGCTAGCGGGCGAGGCCATGCTGGAAGTACACGGCGGAAACGGTGAACGTGCCTTGACACTTTTGCGGCAGTCACTCCAGCTTCGCGGATACCGCGCGAACGATCCCACTTGTGGCGATCTGATTTACCCCCTGGCAAAAGCCTACCTCAAGGTGGGTAATAGCGCGGAAGCTACCCGGATCCTGAATGAAGCACGCGCTTATCTGGAACAACATAACTATCGTTTCCGCCTCGTACAAGTCTTGCTCGATCTTTACCAAGCTAGTGGCAAGGAGAGCAAGACCTATTTCGATCAAGCCCAAGCCATTGCTCTGGAGTATGGTTACCAGCATCTGCTGACGAGCGAGAGTGCCGGGACAGCGACTGGCACTTCGTCACTTCCGATTCCGGAGATTGCCATCTGGTCATTTGGCACTTTCCGAGTTGAAGTAGCTGGCCAAGAGCTGGCGCAGCGTGATTGGCGTGGTTACAAAACTAAGCTGATACTGGCTTACTTGCTCGGCAAGCGGCGAGGTGCCACCAAAGAGGAACTGGCGGAACTATTTTATTCCGATCAAGATACCACCCGTTCCGCTATTCATGTATTGATCTCGCGATTGCGGCAAGCGCTGGAGCCAAACCTCGCAAAGAGCCAGGCTTCTCGCTTCATACGCTTGGTAGAAGGACGCTATATCTTTGATTTTGCCATCAACTATTGGTGGGATGCGCGAGAGTTCGAATATCACCATTCGCGAGGCCGTGATGCCTCACTTCCCGAAACCGAGCGCCTGGTAGCAATGCAAGCAGCGATTGACCGTTACCAGGGTTCTTACCTGGCGGAGTTTGCAAGCGAGCCCTGGTGCCAATTAGAATCCGAGCATTATCGTCGCAAAGCCGAAACGGCTTTTAATCTGCTAGCAGATCATGCCGAAACCAACAGAAAATATGAAGAGCTATTACAAATAGCTGAGCGCAACTTGCAAAGGGATCCCACTTG
>JACQUT010000278.1 GCA_016267585.1 Cyanobacteria bacterium NC_groundwater_1444_Ag_S-0.65um_54_12 | reverse complement strand
TCTTCATGTAAAAAGCCTTGCATTCCTTGGGATAATGCGTGATGAACACAGGCCGTTCGAAACGCTGCGAGATAATTGTCTCGTCACCGGCACCCAGGTCAGTTCCCCACTTGATCTCGCCACCTTCAGCTTGCAGCAGTTGCACTGCCTCATCGTAAGTAAGGCGTTGAAATGGTGGTTTGATGGCCTCTAACTTGGCAAGATCGCGCTCTAGTTCCACCAGCTCCGCATGGTAACGCGCTAATACTGTTTGCACCACGCTCGAAACAAACTCTTCTTGTATTTGCATGCTCCCTTCTAGATCGGTATAGGCCATTTCTGGCTCTAGCATCCAGAATTCGGTCAGATGTCTCCGTGTCTTGGACTTTTCGGCGCGAAAAGTGGGGCCAAAGCAATAGGTTCGCCGGAAAGCCAGGCAAGCCGCTTCTTGATAGAGTTGCCCGGATTGCGTCAAATAAGCTGGCGAACCGAAGTAATCTGTCTCGAAGAGAGTGGAAATACCTTCACAGGCAGCAGGCGTGAGAATGGGCGAATCTATTAGCGTAAAATCATGTTCATCCATCCAGTTACGCATGGCACTTATGATCCCGGCGCGAATGCGCAAGATGGCATGCTGTCGCCGGCTGCGCAACCAAAGATGGCGATGGCTCAACAGAAAGTCGACGCCATGTTCTTTGGGCGAAATGGGATAATCAGGCGCCAATTGTATGATTTCTACTTTGTTGGCTACTAGTTCGAAGCCACCTGGTGAACGTTCGTCCGCCTTTACTGTTCCTTCCACGATGCAACTGGATTCCTGCGTCAAACGCTCCGCGGCTTGGAAGGTAGCTTCTGAGACTTCTGGTCGAAATACGACGGCTTGCACGATTCCGGTACCATCTCGCAACAATAAGAATTGTAACTTACCCTTGCTGCGTTTGTTATATAGCCAGCCTTGCAAACGAACCAGTCGCCCGACATGATCAGCAAGGTGAGAGATAGTTGTCACCTGATAAAGCGTCGCGTAGCTCATATGGCATTCTACCACGCTGCTGCTGGGCAATTACTATGCATCACCGTTGTTTTCGCCAGCTTTTGGTAGAATGAGGCCCAGGATTAGCTCAATCTCCCAATGATCTCGTAAATCTGGAGGTCCCAATTGGCCACAGTAACGCAAGCTTTGCGCCTCGGGGAGCGGACCCATCGCAATGGCTCCTTGCGTGCCACCGATGTCGGGCAGCGCGTCAGGCTCTTTGGCTGGGTCGACTCGCGCCGGGATCATGGCGGCGTCATCTTCGTGGATTTGCGCGATCGTACCGGATTGGTACAGGTAGTGTTTCAACCAGAGATAGCGCCAGAGGCGCATCGCATGGCCGATCGCCTGCGTGGCGAGTACGCCATAGGTGTGAGTGGCATGGTGCGACACCGGGCTCCCGGTATGGCGAATCCCAAGCTAGCGACCGGCGAGATCGAAATAGCCGCAGAGGATCTGGTTATTTACAATTCGTCCCGATCGCTGCCCTTTCCCTTGGATGATTTGTCAGTAGACGAGAATTTACGTCTAAAATATCGCTATCTCGAGATCCGAGGCCAAAGGCTAAGCCAGGCATTGCTCGTTCGCCACCGCGTAACGCAGCTAATCCGGCGTTTCTTGGATGAACGCGGTTTCCTGGAGATCGAAACACCATTCCTGACCAAGAGCACACCGGAAGGAGCTAGAGACTACCTGGTGCCAAGCCGCCTTTCTCCAGGCGAATTTTTCGCCCTGCCGCAATCACCACAGCTTTTCAAGCAAATCTTGATGGTAGCGGGAATGGATCGCTACTTCCAGATAGTTCGCTGTTTTCGTGACGAAGATTTGCGTGCCGATCGCCAGCCCGAGTTTACCCAGCTCGATGTCGAGCTTTCCTGGACTGACCAGCAAGAGGTGCTCAGCATTCATGAAGAGTTGATGACGTTGCTCCTGCGGGAAATCCGCGGAGTACATGTTGCCACGCCGTTGCCACGTCTTACCTGGGCCGAGGCGCTGGATCGCTATGGTTCCGACAAGCCTGACACCCGCTTTGGCCTGGAATTGCTGGATGTCACGGCGTTGACGCGCGACTGCGGTTTCAAGGTTTTTGCCCAGGCACCGCATGTCAAATGCCTGCGGGTTCCGGGTGGCGGCGATCTCATCTCGCGTTCCGGGCTGGATGCCATGACCGACTTCGTCAAGAAGTTCGGAGCTAAAGGTTTGGCTTACATCAAAGTAGGCGAAGCCAGCGGGCCAGTGGTAAAGAACCTCACGGCAACCATGCTGCAACGCTTGTTCAATGAAACGGGTGCGCAGACCGGTGATTTACTGCTATTTGGCGCCGACAGTTACGATATCGTGGTCGAGACCCTTGGCAGGTTGAGGCTCAAGATCGGCGAAGATCTGCGAATTGTCTCGCCTGATCAGTGGAACCTACTTTGGGTCGTCGATTTTCCGATGTTCGAATGGCACGCCGAAGACCGACGTTTCTATGCCATGCATCATCCTTTCACCTCACCCAAGGACGAGGCTCTGCCGCTGATAGCTAGCGCGGCGGCCCAATGGCGGCAAGACGGCGAACTCCCGCAGCAACACCTGGCAGAACTCTCACAGATCAAGGCCAACGCTTACGACCTGGTGCTAAACGGAGTGGAACTGGGTGGTGGAAGTATCCGTATTCATCGTCGTGATCTGCAAGAGCAGATTTTTACCCTCTTGGGCCTCGAACCAGCAGAAGCGCATAAAAAATTCGGTTTTCTGCTAGAGGCCTTCGAATTCGGTACCCCACCCCACGGGGGATTGGCTTTCGGGCTAGATCGCCTGGTCATGCTATTGACTGGAGCTACCGCCATCCGTGACGTGATCGCTTTCCCCAAGACGCAACAGGCACGCGACCTGATGGTCGACGCACCGGCATCCGTTGCGGAACGACAACTAAAAGAGCTATCTCTCAAGCTTGCGCTGGATTAGTATGCTGGAGCCGGTCAGTAAGTAAAGCTTACTAGTTGTCAGGGCAGCTTCCCTTCTAGCTCCCTACTACCCATTGCTAGCTAAAATAAAATGTTAATGAGTAAAAGTGTATGTTTAATTGACTGGCGAGGAATAAGAAGCTGACTGGTGCGATGTGCCTAGCGTCCCACCAAAGAGGTGATCTGCCCATGCCAACCGGTAGCAATGCCCGAATACTGGTAGTCGAAGACGAACCTGACGTGCGTAACCTGCTGGAAGTCTTGCTTGCGAAGGAAGGCTATCAAGTACTGGCGGCCGATAATGGTGAAGCGGCTCTTGATATCCTGGATCAGGCTCATCCGGATCTCGTAGTGACCGATGTCATGATGGCCAAGCTCGATGGATTAGAGCTTTGCCGCCGCATTCGACAACAGCCTGCTTTCGCTGCGCTTCCCATACTGCTGCTGACCGCCAAGCAGGAACCGTCCGATAAATACCGAGGATTCACCGAGGGAGCAGATGATTATCTGACCAAGCCATTCGATCCCATAGAACTGCTACTGCGGGTCAAAGCGCAATTGCGCCGAACTAACCGAGAAGCGCAAACGACGAGTGCTATCTTGAAAATAGGTTCACTGGCGCTCGACTGCTCCAGTTATGCAGTTCAAACAGCAGATCGCCATGCGTTACTTACGCGCAGCGAGTTTGCCATCCTGCATTACCTGCTGTCTAACCTTGATCAACTGGTAGCGAGTCGCATTTTGTTATCCGAGGCTTTAGGGTATTCCACAGACGTTGGCTCTGCCGATCTAGTTCGTACCCATATTCGCAATATCCGAAAAAAAATCGAAGCCGATTCCGCCAATCCGGCCATATTGCTG
>JACQUT010000276.1 GCA_016267585.1 Cyanobacteria bacterium NC_groundwater_1444_Ag_S-0.65um_54_12 | reverse complement strand
GCTGTATGATCGCGCCAATACCACCCAGGCCCTGGGCGCGCCGCAATAAGTCCAGCAGGCGTGGATGTTGATAAGCTACTTGTTGTGAAGACTGATTAGAGTTCGGTGTAGCAGCTTCAATCGTCAAGCCTTTTACTCCTTCCTTATTTCACGCAGCCCACCCAGGTAAGGCCAAAGAGCAGCTGGCAGTTTTATCGTGCCATCGGCACGCTGTCCATTTTCCAGAATTGCTGCTAGTGTTCGACCAATAGCCACTCCGGAACCGTTGAGCGTATGAGGAAAGCGCAGTGTCGAATTTTCCCGAAAACGCGTCTGGCCACGTCGTGCCTGAAAATCTGTGCAATTCGAGCAAGAGCTAATCTCGCGATATTTACCCTGTGAGGGAAACCAGACTTCTAAATCATACGTCTTGGCACTGTTGAAACCCAGGTCGCCAGTTGCCAGGAGCATGACCCGATATGGCAACTCCAGAGCTTGCAGGACACGCTCCGCATCTTCGACCATGGCTTCCAGTTCGGCAAATGAATTATCAGGATGAACAATTTTTACCAATTCGACCTTGCCAAACTGGTGAACGCGGATCATGCCCTTGGTATCCTTACCAGCAGCTCCGGCCTCGGATCTGAAACATGGCGTATATGCTGTCAGATAGAGTGGTAACTTGTCAGCTTCGAGGATCTCTTCCCGATAGAGATTGGTGAGCGGTACTTCAGCAGTAGGGATCAGATAATATGGCAAACCTTCCAGCTTGAATAGTTGATCCTGGAATTTCGGCAAATTACCGTTAGCCGTCAGGGTCTCTTCATTAGCAATAGCCGGTGGTAGCACCTCGGTATAGCCGTTGGCGACGTGCAAATCAAGCATGAAATTGCCAAGAGCTCGTTCAAGCCGCGCTCCTATCCCTTTTAGCACCACAAAACGCGTTCCAGCTAGCTTGGCGGCCCGATTCATGTCCAAGATGCCCAAGTTCGCTCCGATTTCTTCATGCGGCAGCCAAATGAAACCATTACTGGGCAGAGTACCCCAGCGGCGTATCTCTACATTCGCTGACTCAGCTAGGCCAAGCGGCACACTTTCATCTGGAATATTGGGAATTTGAAACAATAAACCAGTCCTGGGATTCTTGCGTTCGCTTTCGATAGTTGAAACTTGCTGCTCAAGCGCTTTTATTTGCTTGGCTATCTCTGCCACTACCTCTTGCAATGCCACCACATCACCCATCGCTCGTTCAGTCTTGATGGCACCGATTTGTTTACTTCTATCATTGCGTTCCTGGCGTAGGTTGTCTAGTTGCTGTTGCAGCTGGCGAAATTCGCCATCAAGAGCCATCAAGCGATCCACCTTGGCAGGATCGTCTCCCCGCTTTGCCAGGGCCGATCGTACTAGATCCGGGTTAGAGCGAATAAGCTTGATATCTAGCATGGATCTCCTTTTCTCATGCTAACCTGCCAATGCGCAACAGAAACTGATCGCGGATCTGCGCGGTAGCACCCCATATCACATGCTCATCTACCCGGTAGAAAGGAATTGTATGATCATGTCAGTCAAATCCCCTGATAGTTTCCACGGCACGGACTCCAGGAGTGCACCAGAGCGTTTGCTAGCTTGAAGCTTTTTTCAATCTCTTCCTTACCGGCAACTTAATTGCTAGGATGGAAACTATTTTATTCAAGAAAGGAGTCAGGTGTGCGCCAGGGACTCGTCATGTGGGCCATGGCTGTGCTGTTGCTGTTGGCAAGCCCCGCACTGGCAGGTAAAGCAGTGCTAGGCTTCGTAGATATTGCCAGGCTCCAGCTGGAATATAGCGCTGCTCAAGAAGTGCGAGCTGAACTAGCAGCCGAGGAGCTGAAATTTCAAGCAGAGCTGCGCGAAGGGCAACAACGCATCTCGGAATCAGAACAAAGAATAGCGTCGATGGATGTGGCAATCAGAACAGCGACCGGAGACATCGCAATCCGGGCCGGGCAGGAAAACCAACGACAAGTAGAAGCTATCTTGATCAAAACTCGACAAGAATACGAGAACCGTTTGCGAGATAGTCGGCAGCGTGCGGTACAGCTCGATCGGCAGTTAAATGGTGAATTGTTGGCAAAAGTCAAAATGGTAATAGCCGAAGTCGCCAAACGGCATAGCCTGGATGGCGTGTTGGATGCCAGAGCTAGCCTGTACGGAGCCCTGGACCTCACCGATGAGATCCTTACCATACTTAATGCCACGCCTTCCGCAGCACCCTCCCGGTAGACCGTTCAGTTCCCCCTGAACGCAGTAAGGACAAGCTATTCCATCGCATCTTGGTAGTTTATGAGCGCGGTCAGGGTATGAAGATCAGCAAAGGTATGATGCCCTCGTTTATTCTAGAACCCGGAGAGCTTGAATGTCGCAAGACAGTGACCCCCATGTTCCAGAAGCCGGGTCGGCGGGTGATCAGCGTGAAGCCGAGATCTCGCGTATGGAGCGGCAACTCAAGAAGACGACGCGCGAGCTCAAGCTACGTCTGGAGTATCTCGATCAGTTAGCGCGAGAGCATGAAGCAGAACTGGTGCGCTTGAAAATAGAGCCACCATCCGGTCAACGTGATGAACGGATCCGTCGCATAGAACAAAAATTAAATTTATATCGAAATGTACGTTCTGCTGCTGCTGGCGCGGAGCAAATTTCTGAAAGTCGTGCCCCCCACCTCAAAGGTGCTGCCACT
>JACQUT010000275.1 GCA_016267585.1 Cyanobacteria bacterium NC_groundwater_1444_Ag_S-0.65um_54_12 | reverse complement strand
GTGTGCAACAGGCCAGGCGCCAAGGCGATTGAACGGGCTAAATCGTTCGGTATACCGGTAGGAATTTTTGATCACCGAGTTTTTGTCAACCGAGAAGCCCATGAAATAGCTATTTTGGAATGGTTACGTCCGCTTTGTCCGCATTTGCTCGTTTTGGCCGGTTACATGCGGCTGTTTACAGCGCGCTTGCTAAGTGAATACCGCGGACGCGTCATCAATATTCATCCGGCGGATACCAGACAGCATCAAGGAGCTGATGGTTACGCATGGGCGAGGGGCGAAGGATTGACAAAAACTTGGATTACAGTGCATTGGGTAGATGATGGGATGGATACGGGCGAAGTGATCATGCAAGCACCGGTACCGATCTTGGCGGGTGATACGTTGGAAGATTTGCGAGCGCGTGGCTTGGCAATAGAGCACCAGCTTTATCCTCGAGCATTGGCAAAAGTGATTTCGCAGTTACCGCAAGACCAACGACGACTGTAATGTGCGGCATTTTAGGGCTTTTTGATCCGCTAGTGCCGGTAGCAGTAGATTTATATCGTGGTGCCTTGGCACTGCAGCATAGGGGTCAAGAAGGAGCGGGCCTGGTTACCTGGGAACGTCGCTTTTATCTCAAGACAGGGCCGGGTCTTTTATCCGAAGTATTTCAGAGTGTAAAATTGGCCGAACTGCGAGGCCATATCGGTTTGGCGCATTTGCGTTACGCTACGGCAGGTACGGGAGCAGAAAATGAAACACAGCCTTTTTTGCTTTCTTTTCCTTTCGGTTTGGCTCTGGTACACAATGGTAATCTCACAAATCATGAGGAGCTCTCGCTTCACCTGGCCAGTGGTTCTTGGCATTTGAATTCTGCCAGTGATTCCGAGGCTCTCTTGCAGGTTCTGGCTGATCATCTGGCGCAATCCGATCCCCGGCAGCTTGAACCATCTGATGTTTTCCGTGCGGTGGCACGGACCATGGATATAGTGGAGGGGGCTTATAGCGTAATTGCGTTGATCGCTCGTCATGGGTTAGTAGCTTTTCGTGATCCTGGAGGGATTCGACCGCTAGTTCTGGGTCGCAGAGGTGGTGCCTGGGCTATAGCTTCCGAATCGGTCGCCTTGGATTCGCTTGATTTTACGTTGCTGCGAGATGTGCAACCAGGCGAGGCGGTTTTTATCGCTGCCAGTGGAACTTTACACGAAGCCCAACTTCGTACCAGAGAGGCTGCGCATTGTGCCTTCGAATATATTTATATGGCGCGGCCAGAATCCGTGATAGATGGCCAAGAGGTGGCTGAAGTACGTCAGCGGCTAGGGCATGCATTAGCGAGTCATTATTCGGGAACGCCAGATGTGGTATGCGATGTTCCTTCCAGCGCGGAAGACGTGGCTGTTTCATTTGCTGCTGCCAGGCGGTTTCCTTATCGCAAGGGAATACGCAAGAATCACTATAGCCAGCGCACGTTTATTACCGCCAACCAAGCTGCCAGGTTAGGAGCTATTAATCTCAAGTTCCACATCTCGCGCAGCGTGATAGCCGGCAAGCGCCTGGCGTTAGTAGATGATTCTATCGTACGGGGCAATACTGCTCGTTGCCTGGTCAAGCGCTTGCGGCAGGCTGGAGCGAAAGAGCTTCATTTGTTGAGTGCAGCTCCACCGATACGTTACCCTTGTTTTTACGGGGTAGACATGTCTATACCCGAGGAACTAGTGGCGGCGCAGGCAACCGCTGAACAAGTGGCGCAGCTCTTGGGGGTAGAGCGGTTACAGTATCAGAGGATTGAAGATTTAGCAGGAACACTGGCGGGCTTATCACTGTGCACCGCTTGTTTTTCTGGAAGTTATCCCACGGAAATACCGACAGCAGATAAACGCCGGCTAATAGTAGCGCGCAGAGAGCAAAGAAAACTTTGAGGTCTCGCTAAATGTCTGATGTTTCTACCGCTATTGATCTAGATACCATAGCTATCCTGGATTTCGGCTCGCAATATACCCAGCTTATTGCCCGACGGGTAAGGGAACTAGGTGTTTTTTCCCGGATTTATCCCCATGATGTGTCAATTACACGATTGCTAGCGCCTGATATCCGAGGAATCATACTTTCTGGCGGACCGGCCAGCGTAACCGAGAGCGGTGCACCCTGGCCGGATTCCGCGCTGTTTTCGATCGAAAAACCATTACTAGGAATCTGTTATGGCATGCAGTTGCTCAACTATTTCCATGACGGTACGGTGGTGCCTGGTAGTCGTCGGGAGTATGGTCCGGCGGAAATCACGTTAATTTCCGCCGAACCGCTTTTTCAGCGTCTAGTGGGCATTCAACCTGTCTGGATGAGTCACGGCGATCACCTGGATCGGCTGGCCGATGACTTCAGAGTAATAGCTCGAACCAGTGATGGTGTGATAGCGGCCATTCGTCATGCTGAGCCGAGGCGCGCTGTTTATGGTGTGCAATTTCATCCAGAAGTTACGCATACTCCTAATGGCCAGGTCATACTGGAAAACTTTTTGTTCGAGATCTGTGGTTGTTCGCATTCTTGGTCTTTGGCGGGGCATTTAGAGCGTACGGTTGCAGAACTGCAAAGTACTATTGGCAAATTACCAGTTTGTGTGCTGGTCTCGGGTGGTGTGGATTCCACGGTCACGGCAGCGCTTTTGGCACGAGCGCTTCCATCGGCTCAAGTGCGAACTTTGCACATTGATAATGGTCTGATGCGCGCCGGTGAGAGTGTCGAAGTGCTGGAATCGTTACATCGAATCGGTATTACGGACGTTACTTTTGTAGATGCGGCGGAACTATTTTTAGAACGCCTGGTTGGCGTCACGGATCCCGAAGAAAAGCGTCGGATAATTGGCGATACCTTTATCGCGGTTCAAGAACGTGAGCTAGCAAGACTGGGGCTGGGGGATAATAAAGTTTTTTTGGCACAAGGGACGCTCTATACCGACCTGATAGAATCAGGATCAGGGGTAGGCAAACAAGCTGTAGTAATCAAGACCCATCACAATGTAAGCACACCGTCAGTGCAGGCCAAGCGTGAGGCTGGCCTTTTAGTGGAACCCAATCGCGAGATTTTCAAGGATGAGGTCCGAGCTCTGGGGCTTTGTTTAGGGTTGCCAGAATCATTGGTGTACCGTCACCCTTTTCCGGGGCCCGGCCTGGCTATTCGCATCCTGGGCGCGGTTACCCCGGAGCGGCTTGCACTCTTGCGCCAGGTGGATGCCTGTTTCTTGGATGAACTTCGTCGCAACGGGCTATACGAAAAGATCTGGCAAGCCTTTGCGGTGTTGTTGCCGGTGCAGAGTGTAGGCGTAATGGGTGATGCTCGATCTTACGATCATGTAGTGGGGCTGCGTGCGGTGCAGAGTTGCGACGGGATGACTGCTCAGGCGTACCCTTTCCCGTGGGAAGTTCTTACCCGCCTTGCTACGCGCCTGACTAACGAGATAAATGGCGTGGGACGAGTAGTTTATGATGTATCCAGCAAACCACCTGCAACCATTGAATGGGAGTAATAAAGTTTAGTTTCATGGAAAGTTTTGATATCAGCACTTTCCCGGAGGGTCTTACCTTTGATGACGTGTTATTACTTCCGGGTTATTCCGAGATTCTTCCTTGCGAAGTCGATCTTCGCACCAAGATCAGTCGCAACATCAAGTTAAACATTCCCATAATCAGCGCAGCCATGGATACCGTCACCGAACACGCCATGGCCATCAGCTTGGCCAAGGCCGGTGGTATAGGTATTATTCATCGCAATCTCGAGCCTGCGGTGCAAGCCAACGAAGTGTGTTTGGTAAAAGCGCAAGTTGTGGTGAACGAAGATTGCACTGCGGCAGCCCTAGATGCCCGAGGGCGGTTGCTGGTAGGTGCTGCGGTAGGGGTGGCTGGAACTGTCGAGCGTGCCAGCTTGCTTCTGGCAGCGGGGGCCGATGTGCTGGTAATCGATACCGCCCATGGCCATACTAAAAATGTTGCCGAGGCGCTCAAAGAGTTGAAAGCGAACTTTCCGGATAGTGATGTGGTAGTAGGGAATATAGCCACCGCGAGCGCAGCGGAGTTTTTGCTAGGTTTCGGTGCCGATGCACTGAAGGTGGGAATTGGGCCTGGCTCTATCTGCACTACTCGTGTAGTGGCAGGGATCGGGGTGCCGCAAATCTCGGCGATTCGTGCGGTAGCCGCTATCGCCCGTAAGTACGAGATTCCGGTGATTGCGGATGGTGGTATTCAGTATTCTGGCGATCTCACCAAGGCGATCGCCGCCGGCGCCGATACCGTCATGCTCGGCTCGCTTTTAGCCCGTACCAGGGAAAGCGCTGGGCAGGAGGTAATTTATGGTGGACGGCCTTACAAGGTTTACCGGGGGATGGGTTCACTGGGTGCTTTACAGAATGAATCCAATGATCGTTATGACAAGCATGGTCAAAGTGGTTCACCGCTGGTACCAGAGGGAGTAGAAGGGATGGTGCCATTAGGTGGCTCGTCCGCGGAGCTGATCTATCAACTTTTAGGTGGTTTACGTAAAGGCATGGGGTATTGCGGTTTGCGTAACGTCGAAGAACTCAAGACCCAAGCGCGCTTTATTCGGGTTTCGCGTGCGGCGGTAAGGGAAAGCCATCCCCATGATGTAATGATTACCAAGGAGGCGCCTAACTATTCACGGCAGATCGTTTAGCCGTTTAGCCGAGGGGTCTGCACAATCTGGCTAAAGGAGGTAGAATGCGATCGCTGCTAAATTCAATTTAAGGTTGTTTAATTGTCCAAAAGAGCTT
>JACQUT010000320.1 GCA_016267585.1 Cyanobacteria bacterium NC_groundwater_1444_Ag_S-0.65um_54_12 | reverse complement strand
GTCCCAGGTAGTTCCCGGCAATGATCCCAGCCAGAATTTCCACCAGCGCCACGGAGATGCCAGTTCGGAGGGAAATGAAGCTGGCACCTAGCGCCAAGCCAATCCAGAGCGTCGCCTCTGGCCAGAAATTATGCATCCCTGGTGCCTTCTCTCACATGCACGGGATTGCAGCGAAAATTAGCCAAAAATTAACTCCTACTGCAATACCCCAGGATTTACCAGTAGGAGCCATCAGCTTTTCAGCGTCAAGCGAGCTCCATCGCCGACTTCATAATAATATAATAGCTATCCGGCCACCAGAAGTTTTCGAGATCGACCCGATAAGCAGATCTCGTCGGCACTTTTACCGGTACCCCATGAAAGGTTTGCACCCCCCTATGAAAAGCAATCCGGCTGCCATGCCGGTAATCGTAGCAAATGGCCTGGTGCGCAACTTCGGTACCATTGAGGCGGTGAAGGGTATTTCGTTCGCGATCGCGAGCGGAGAGATCTTCGGATTCGTGGGTCCTAATGGAGCGGGCAAGTCTACTACCATCAACATACTTTGCACGCTGCTGCGGCCAACGGCGGGGCAGGTCATGGTCAACGGTTGCGACGTGCAGCGTGACAGCAACGCGGTGCGCCGATCGATTGGTCTGGTATTCCAGGACACGACACTCGACAGTTATCTGACAGCTGAACAGAACCTGCTGTTTCACGGCTGGGCATACGGCGTTCCCTCGGCTACGCTTTCACGCCGCATGCGGGAGCTGCTGGAGCTGGTAGAACTGTGGGATCGGCGAAAGGAAAAGATCAGCCATTATTCGGGTGGCATGAAGCGGCGGCTCGAGATTGCCCGCGGCTTGCTCCACACGCCACGGGTGCTGTTCCTGGATGAGCCGACATTGGGTCTGGATCCGCAGACCAGGAGACACATCTGGAACTATGTGCGTGAATTACGCGAGCGTGAAGGATTGACCATTTTCATGACTACCCATTACCTCGACGAGGCAGAGATCTGTGACCGCATCGCAATCATCGATCACGGCAAACTAGTCACGCTCGACACGCCTGACCGCCTGAAGGATGCTCTGGGCGGCGATGTCGTGACCTTGGAGACTGAAGATGCACCCGGAGCGGCAGCAATCGTTCGCGAGCGGTATGGCTTTGACCCTGTCATCACCGCTGGCCAGGTACAGTTCCGGGTGCCCAACGGAGAACGTTTCTTGCCCGAGTTCGTGCGTAGTTTCGATCAGCCATTACGGGCGATAAGCGTGAGGCGGCCCACCTTGGAGGATGTATTTATCTCACAGACCGGCCATGCTATTCGACCCGCGGCGGACGGAGTCCAGGATGCTTGGCGAGCGAGATGGAAACGATGAGCGAAAACTTCTTCCGGGGCGTGTGGGTAATTGCCTACCGTGAACTGATGCGTCTGGTAATGGAACCCACGCGTATCGTGGTCACGTTAGCCACTCCGCTGCTATTCCTGGTGATGTTTGGCGGCGGATTCAGCCGCATCGTCGGCGACATGGCGCCTGGCGTCGATTTCGTGAAGTTCATGTATCCTGGCATCCTGGCCATGGCAGTGGTGATGCCCAGCCTGTTCTCTGGTCTGTCCATCGTCTGGGACCGTGAGTTCGGCTTCCTGCGCGAGATCCTGGTAGCGCCCATCAGCCGCTCCGGCATAGTGGTGGGCAAGGCCCTGGGTGGCGGAACCATGGCAATGATCCAGGCCATGTTCCTGCTGATTCTGGCGCCTTTGCTCGGGGTTCATATCGAGTTCGGGCAATTGGTCAGCTTGGTACCGCTACTCCTGCTGCTGTCCATGACGCTTTCGGGCCTCGGGATCCTGGTAGCATCGCGCATGAAATCGCAGCAAGGGTTCCAGTTGGTGATGCAGCTTCTGTTGTTGCCTCTGATGTTCCTGTCTGGCGTCTTCTTCCCGGTTAACGATGTTCCAGCCTGGCTGGCAGCGATCGCCAAGATCAATCCAGTCACCTACGGGGTCGACGCCATACGACAGGTTATGTTGACCGGGGCCATTCATTCCGCTGCTACCGGAGTCGGTGGGCTAGTGGTTGACGGACCAGGCAAAACGCTGACCGGACGCCTCGCCACCAATGTCATGGGCACACAGCTCTTCGGACACTCGCTCAGCATCCTTGAAGAAGGATTGTTCCTGGCAGCTCTGGCAACTGTACTGATCAGCCTCGCTGCCTGCTCTTTCGGCAACCGCGAGTAACAATAAGGCCTGATAGGCCTTGATTATACGATACAGCACCTGCTAACGGCGTTGATAATGTTGTTGCGCCGCGAGCTGTTCCCGATAAGAACGGGAAAACTGGTGCGAACCGTCACCACGGGCCACAAAATAGCGATAAGGGGAAGCTACTGGTGAGAGGACGGCCTGCAAGCTAGCAAGGCCAGGGTTGGCGATCGGCCCTGGTGGTAAGCCTTTGTAACGATACGTGTTGTAAGGCGAAGTACTGCGAAGCTCTGCGGTGGTTAACGGATGCCCGGCATCTTGCCTCCGACCCAGCGCATACTCTACTGTGGGATCGCTGGCTAACGGCATACCGATACGCAGACGCGACAAAAAAACGCCTGCTATGAGCGGTCGCTCGGCTGCGAGATATGCTTCCCGTTCCACCATGGAAGCCAAGGTAACGATAGCAAAAGGCGAGAGCGGCGTACCAGCAATATGGGTCCGGAGCTGTGGCCAAACTACGGCCTCGAAGCGCGTCAACATCATCGTGACCAAGTTGCGTGCTAGCAATCTTCCACCGGTCAAAGCGTAAGTATCGGGGAACAGGAAGCCCTCTAACGTGGCGTGCTCGGGTAGCAGGGAAAGCCAGGGGAAGCGCTCGAGATAATTGGCGGATCTGGAGGTTTCGGCTAGCAATTCATCAGCTTCAGCAACTCCCTGTTTCGCTAATAAAGCAGCAATCTGGCGAATATCATATCCTTCCGGAACAGTCACCCGCAATTGCTGTCCGCTAGCTCCGGTCAAAATAGCCAACACTTCTCGTGCGCTCAATGCTGGCGAGAGGGTGAAGAACCCAGCTCTGATCGTGCAACGGTTACTTTTGAGGCGTGCCAACAAAAGAAAAGCCCACGCACTCTTGATGAGGCCAGCTTTTTTTAATTGCCAGGCTATTTGTTTACAATTTTGCCCTGGCGCCACCGCAAAAACGTGATCCTGACGATCCCGGGGAGTGACGCTTTTCAGTAATTCGTTCAGTTGCCACCAGCCTATAGCCACCAATAAGGTCGAAGCTATCGCTATTAGCAAGCCAGCTAGATAGTATTTTTGTAACTGCTCACCAGGGTTGATTTCTGGCTTTCGTCCTCGGCCCCGTGCCTCACGTACGCAACAGTACGCTGCGGCCCGGGGCCGGCGGCTCGCGCTCAAGAAAATCTCCTGGTGAGCAGTTCGTGTTTTTTTGTCACTGCTACGGTCTGATTGACTCTGCGGGTCTTGCAATAAGCTTTCCGGTAAAAAGCTGACAAGCCAGCGCCACCGGATCTTCTGCTGGTTCCAGTAAAACGTGCTCTCTACCCTCAACAGCCAGCGCTTTTTCCGTGGTAGTGATAGTCACGTGATCTGGCAAAGCCGCTATTGTTTCGGACACTTCGGTCGCTGGTGGCGGTGCGGCAGGCTCGCTCTCTGCTGTTACCATATCCGGCAGGCAGGCCGGGTTAATCGCGGGTTTGCCAGGCTGCCCTGGTAGATCTTCTTCGATCACTTCCAGGCGTGCTCCCGGACCAAACAGCGTAGAAACCTGCTGTTGCAAAACCCTTCTTGGCTCCTTACCCTCTTTGAAGAAACTAGTACGCTTGGTCCTGACCGCCACGACACCGTCAGCTCGCCGCACTGCACTCAGTACATACTGTTGAAACATCACACCTTTGGAGGTAGAAACGCGAGCTATTGCCTCACGTAATGCTGGAAATACATCTTGCGTGCCGGCAACCGGGATGGCGGTTACAATTTTGTCCAGTGCCTGCTCACGGACACCTGCTGGCATTACTGGCGCTGGCGCGGTTATTTCGGACACTCGCTCTGTCGCAACCAGATCTTGGAGCTTGGCTTCCAGCTGACTGACACGCCCGGCTAGCTCCAGCAAGCCAGGCAACTGATTACGCTCGCAAATTCGCAGCAAACTGATTTCCAACCATATGGTCATCTGCGCTGAGGTTCGCAAATTAGCATCCGTTTCGCGCAACACTTCCAGCGCGTATAACAGTTCGGCTTGCGAAAAGTTTGGGGTTTGCGCCAGCAAACTAGCTGCCTCGGCAACCGGGATTTCCAGGACTGCAGCCTTGTCAGGCGCCAGTTGCAGCAGCATGAGGTTACGTGCCCAGTTCATCAGCTCTAGCAAGATGAGTCTGTGATCAAAGCCGGCTGCCAAAAGTCTATGGCTTTGCGCTATGGCCCCCATGGCATCGCGTTGTGCCAGGCATTGCCCGAGCTCCAACAATGCCTCGACTGGCACCAAACCCAGTGCAGCATAAACATCCTGTACTGTGGCTTTTCTGGACGTTGCCAGTACTTGATCGAGCAAAGATAATGCATCGCGCAAGCTACCATCAGCACGACGAGCGATAACTTCCAATGCCGCAGGTTCGACTGCAAGCTGTTCTGCCGCAGCAACCTGTTGCAGGCGTTCCTGCAAGGCAGGTAGCGCGATTCGCTGAAAATCGAAGCGTTGGCAACGCGATATCGCCGTCCGCAAAACCTTGTTGATTTCCGTGGTCGCCAAAATAAAGACACAGTGAGCGGGCGGCTCTTCGAGTGTCTTTAGCAGGGCGTTCCAGGCCGCCTCCGTCAGCATGTGGACTTCGTCTACTATGAATACCTTGTAACGGCCTTGCACTGGTGCCAGCTGGACGCGTTCTTGCAAGCTACGGATATCGTCGATGCCACGATTGGATGCTGCATCGATCTCGATGATGTCCAGGTGATTGCCGCGCCGCACCGCCTCACACTGCGGGCAGTTCCCACAAGGATCCGGAGTAGGGCCGCCCTGACAGTTCAGAGCTTTACCCAGCAAGCGAGCGGTAGTGGTCTTGCCAGTGCCGCGCGGACCAGTAAACAGGTAGGCATGCGATATTTGCCCCCTTGCCACCTCATTGCGCAGGGTGCGAGTGATCGGATCTTGTCCTGCCAACTCCGCGAAGGTTTGGGGACGATATTTTCGATAAAGCGCTTGATAAGTTGCCACGAAAGAAATTATCACCTACCCCAAAGCGAACCGATAGTCCTTACCAGTGAACCAATACTATTAGTTACCATATCGACCGTTTGTCCCCAGCCCGTACCACTATTTATATTATAGCTACGTTCGTTCGACCAGGAACCAGAATTGCCTCCCCAATCATGAGAGGAAGCTGCCCGATCGTAGCCAGGCCAGCTGTCGCTACTGCTGAGCCCGGATGACAATGGAGGCGGATTGCCACCAAGCAATGCGCCCAGGTTAGCCACGATCGGGGCGGCATCGGCCACATCCTGCACCACGATATCAACATCGCGATTCTTCGCCTTGCCCAGAACGTCATAATTGGTTTCGACCGCGGAATGCCGACTGTGGCGCTCGATGATGCGACCGACACCGGCTGCCAGTGCAGCGATACCACTGACAATATTGGCTACTAGCTCGGAAGTCGAGCGTTCTTTTTTCACTGGCACCGGCTGACGCCTACTATTGATCGCCGCTGGATATTTATTATCAGGAGCGAGCGAAGGGGACGACACCGGATTGTTTCGCGTTGTCCCGGCACTGGACCGTGGTAGCCATAACCCGGTTACCGTGGGTGGTATGGACCAGTGCAATACGAGTCCATTAACCTGCGCCACATAAGAAGCCAAATTCTTGATTTTGGTGGGATCTTGGCGGGCATCGAATCTATAAGCTTGCTTTACCAGTTGTAGAACAGTCAGCCGATCGGGGTTTCCCCGCGGGATTGCATACCAGGTCCATTCGGCGGCGCGAGCAGGTTGGCCAGGCTGGGCAGTATGAACGGTTGTACCGTCTGGCCAAGTTGGCGGTGCCGGTGGCAGGTATTTTCTTACCTGAGCAGAAAATTCCGCGATAGCACTCATGGGAACGATTTTGCTCCTTGTTGATACCTACTCGCTGTACGAGTAAACAAGGTATTTATCGTTTTCCCGGGTACTAAATCGGTAAAGGCAGCGTCAAGATGACGGAAAGAATTTCTTAACAAACACGCATGCCGCTACAATGATCATGAAGAATAATTCACATACATTGTTTGCCATTCGGTATAGAAATCGCTGGCAGCAGGTCCCATCTCTCGGCCACCAAAGCCTGATTCCTTGATGCCGCCAAAAGGTAGGTGAACCTCGCTAAATACCGTCGGACAATTGACATGTAGCAGACCACTCGCCGCCTGGTTGGCATAGCTGAGGCCCGCAGCGATATTCTTGGTATAAAGTGCGCTCGAAAGACCGTAATCCACTACGTTAGCCATGCGCAACGCTTCTTCCAGGCCATCGGCTGCCAAAATTGCCAGTACCGGCCCGAATACTTCCTCGCGATTGAGGGTATCTTCCGGCTTCACGTCAGCAATGATAGTGGCTTCGAAAAAATAACCATGCGCTAATTCGGGATCCCGAGCTCGCTTGCCGCCTAGCAATAACTTGTTACCTTCCTGGCAAGCCAGCTCGACGTAATGTTCAGTCTTTTTGAGAGCATTTTCGTCAATCAATGGGCCCATCACGGTTGCTTCCTTGAAACCATCACCGGGAGTAACCTCACGGGAAGCGGCGAGCAGCTTTTCAACCAGCGCTTCATGAATATTTCTATCAGCGATAACTCGGCTAGTAGCCGTGCAGCGTTGACCGGTACTGCCAAAGGCACTGGTCACGATCTCGCGAGCGGCTTTAGTTAGATCCGCATCGGCTAGCACGATGCAGGCATTCTTACCGCCCATCTCTAGCTGAACCTTGGCCATGCGCTCACTGGCATAACGATTGATCAGCTTACCCACTTCGGTCGAACCGGTGAAGCTAATGGCGCGCACGTGGCGATCGCGCACGATGGCCTCGCCGACAGTCGGCCCACCATGAACTAGATTTAGTGTACCAGGTGGCAAATCAGCATCATGCAAGGCTTCCACCAGGAATTGCGCACAGAGTGGTGCTAACTCAGCTGGTTTAAGCACTACGGTGTTACCGGCAACCAGGGCAGTTGCCAGTTTCCAAGCAGGAATGGCAAACGGAAAGTTCCAGGGAGTTATTATGCCGACCACGCCCACGGGGCGCCGCTGTGTCCAAACAAACATCTGAGGGTGTTCGGAGGGAATAGTTTGCCCGAAAAAGCGTTTTCCCTCGGCCGCCAGATATTCCATGGCAGCTAGCCCGCGATTCACCTCGGTGCGTGCCTCGGCTCGGATCTTGCCTTCTTCCCAAGTAAGCACGCTGGCAATTTCTTCAGCTCGTGCGCGCAATGCGCTGACTGCCTTGAGGATAATAGCTGATCGGAGTGGGGCAGGCGTTGCCATCCACTGGGGCAAGGCAGCTTGCGCCGCAGCTGTTGCCTGCTCTACCGCAGCGGTGCTGGAAACCGGAAAGTTCGCGATCAACTCTCGCCGATCAGCCGGATTGTAATCCCCGAAGGTTTGCTCAGAACCGCTGGTAGTCCAATTACCACCGATCAAGTTCTTATAGCTATGCTGCACGATGTTTCGCAAAGCTTCATGGGAATTGTCAAGGGCCAGAGCGATCACAAAAACCTCCTTTACCTGGAAAAGCTACCAGCACGGCTACCCGCATTGCCGCAGGCGCTCGAGCGTTTGCTGAAAGATCAATGGGGGTTGGCTCTCGAATACGAGTTCCTTACCAGTTATCGGATGTAAAAAAGCTAGTCGCCAGGCATGTAAAGCTTGTCCAGGGAGCTGAAACATGGCAGGTCGGTTGCCACCGTAAACCGGATCTCCCAGAACGGGATGGTGCAAGTAGGCCAGATGAACTCTAATTTGATGAGTACGACCGGTTTCCAAGGCGAGCTCTAGATAAGTGACGTCGCTAAATTCTTCTAGTACGCGATAGCTAGTCTTGGCACTGCGACCCGCTGCGATTACCGCCATGCGGGTGCGATCTTTAGGATGACGTCCAATAGGAGCCTCGATAATACCTTCGGGTATTTTGAAGCGCCCTTGGGCCAGCGCCAAGTACCGACGTGAGATACTTCTGGCCTTGAGCTGCTTTACCAGGCTCCAGTATGCTATATCGCTCTTGGCAACTACCAAAAGACCAGAAGTGTCCTTGTCCAAACGGTGAACGATCCCGGGCCGCAAGTTGCCACCGGCGCTTGATAAAGCCTTTATTTGCGCCAATAGAGCATTCACCAAAGTGCCGGCACGGTTACCAGGAGCTGGATGCGTCACCATACCTTGCGGCTTATTGACAACTGCGATATGTTCATCCTCGTGAAGCAAAGTAAGTGGAAGCACTTCTGGCTGCAGGGTAGTCAAAGCAAGCGGGGGAATTTTGACAGCCAAGCACTCACCCGAACGCAGCCGTTGCGAGGCTTTAGCCAGGTTGCCATCCACTCGGATAAAGCCTTCAGCTAGTAATTGCTGTAAACGCGTACGCGACAGCTCAGGTTTAAGGTAGCATAAATAATGGTCTAGTCGTTTGCCAAAAGCTTCTGCTGGTACTATTAGCGTGAATTGTTCCGCTGCTTTTATCGTTTGCCCAAAATCCTTTTCTTTACCTATCAATCAAACGCTCCGCCTCTTAGAACTCACTCCTTTTTCAATGCTTTCCTGGAGCGAGCGGTCGCAGCAACCTTGGGTTTCAAAGCATGCTTGCGAACAGGCCGTATTTCTTCGGCAGCACCGCTCTCTTGTTCGTTGTCTAACTGCTGACCGATATGCTCGTCAGGCACTTGGGCGGTGTCAGGCTCGTTGGGGCTAGCTGAAGGAACCGATTGCGGTTCCTCTATCACTACTTTTCGC
>JACQUT010000319.1 GCA_016267585.1 Cyanobacteria bacterium NC_groundwater_1444_Ag_S-0.65um_54_12 | reverse complement strand
GCTCACCAGTGCGTCGATTACGTAACGAGATTTCCACTTCACCGGGAGCTGCTCCCGAAATCGGTAGCAAGGCGCGCGAAATGTCACCCAAACCATTGCGATCAGTAGTGAACCAGGTTTCCGTCGGATCAGGCGGTGCTGCCTGTCCCGACATGCCGACGATAACATCTATTTCTTTTTGAGTCAATTTGGCATCATAGAGCCGGACGCCTAACAGTTCCACCGCCAAAGTGTCACCTTGGCGCCAGAGTGCGGTGTGCCAGTGCAAACCTTCGTCCGGGTATAATTGTTGCTTACCTACGCGTATCGCACGATCGAATAAGCGGTTTCTAAACCATATGAACCCGCGTGAGCGACCCTCTATCCAGAGCTCGCGAGGAACAATCGGGCTTTCGGCATCGCCTTCTAATGGCAAGAACTCATCTTTGGCTTTGTAAATAACGCGGTTGCCAAGCGTAGAGAGATGATGATCGGGATAAAGATTTATGTCCTCTGGCGGCAATAGCTCGTTCGGCATCACCAGATAGTTGGCATTACCGATACGATAACGGCCAAAGTAGGGGACATCGCCAGCCTCTTCGGTGCCTACGCTACGACCCGACGGCAAGATCACCCGCGTTCCTATAGGTAACGTCAAAACTATTCTGCGAAACTTTTCTGGGGTAACCGTACTGGCAATTCTTTGCGCCAAGCCGCGCAGGGCAACCGCTCCCCGGATTACCCGCAAGGGATTGATACCACAAAGCTCCTCGAAACGTTCTGGACGCTCGACCAAATCTAGCGGTTGCAGATCTTCGCGTTCCGATAGCGCTACCATCAAACTGGAGAGATTGCCGATAACTTGAGCAATAGCAGTCGGGAATTCCTTGCAACGTTCCACGATAACTTTGAGCTTTTCGGCCTCCTCTGGCAGAATACGCACACGTTTTTGTTCTTCTGCCGAGCCTTTTATGAGACGAAACAGCTCTCGGATATCTAGCGGATAAAAATACTTCCAATAGATAGCAAACAGCTCAATTACTTCGGGCAACATCTTGCGCGAAATGCCTGCCTCTGCAATGAGCGTATCAGTATAGCGACGATCTTCTTCGGGGCGCATCAGACCTTCTTCTTGGCAAGCTTTTTCGATTATGCTCTTGTAAATGCGTGAATCAGCGATCTTGCCGGTCCACTCTTGGTATAGCCCCCAAAAATCACCCTGATACTCGTTCTTGATCAGTTCGCACAGCGCAGCCAGACTGACTAACCGAGCCTTTTGCCGCAATTCGCTATTAACCCCTGCGACGCTCTGTCCGCCGTATTCCTGGTGAGTAGAAAATTCTACGTTCAGCAACGGCAATAACTCGTCACCGAGTTCTATTTCACGAAAAGACACCCTGCCTTCCTTTAGCCGAGCTGTGCCGTTCATTGTCACTTCGGCTCGTCGCTCTTGAATGAGCTGATACAAGCGATCTACTTCACGCCTGTATTCCGCTAGCTCAAGAAGTACCGCCTTACTCATCAAGAAATACCTGAAGTTCCTATATTCTCACTTTTTGTCTGCCTCCACCTGGGAATCCAGAGTTAATCCCAACTGCTCTGTCAGTTTATGACCTGCCAGGAAAGAAGACATCCGAAGATCCAACCCGGGCATGCACAAAGGAGCACCTCGCTTGTGCAAACCCGGGATAACAATTTACATTTTATCGGATCTTGCCCGGATCGTCACGAGGGATGCTGCTTACATCTGCCAGGTAGATCAGCGGCCAGGAGGGCGCGCGGTATCTGGCATGACAAAGCCCAATTCTTGTAGCTGTCGCTCGGCGATCCTGGACCAGCCTTCCTGCGCTTGCGGATTGGTCGGACTAGGGTGAAGGATCTTGCCTGCACATGTTGACAGGTTTAGTTGTTTTACGACTGCGCGACTGCGATCGTGAGCAAAATTACCCACGCCGATCACGAAAGCCGGAAGGAAGATAGTCAAGATAACTGCCAGGTGAGCATCACAAACCATCAATAGTGCTGAACGCTCTGCGCTACGTAGTTCAGCGGGTGTAATATTGTTACCAGCTTCGTCAAATAATAGCAGTGGACAATAATTAGCGACAAAGCAGTCGCCAAAGAAAGCATCAGCAGTTCCCCAGCGCGCTCGGGCCCACGAATAGATCCGTGTTCCGGATGGTTCGCGTCGGCGCGAGGCAAACCCTAGCACTGGTCTTTTCGGATGCTGGTGCGCTGGAGCAGTCACTTGCCCCGTGATACCCATCCACTCTCGTACCATGACCGGATCGCCAAAAGGAACGCCAGTTTGACCCATACCCCAGGGACCAGGGTTCATGCCGACAAAAACTGCTCGGCGTGCATTACCACGACCGAAACGTTCCAGGTAACGGCGATGAGGTTCCCAAGCATAGTCCAGCGGATTATAAACGTAGGCGATCGGACCGATCCCTGACAATTGCAATCTTGCCGCGCTATTGCGCAATGTCTCGGCAGCGCTGATCAAACGCTGCGCGCTTGCCTGGGAGCTCTCGTTTTTCACAAGACCATTTCCGCAGCCGGTGACCAGCGGTCACCGGCTGCTATCTGGAGCTTTTCCGCAACCTGCTAAGTGAACAAACCCAGATTTGTGCCGATATTCTTAACATATTGACGCGTCTCGGCAAAGGGTGGCACGCCGCCGTACCGTTGAACGTTACCCGGCCCGGCGTTATACGCCGCCAATGCTTTGGGAATATCATTGTCAAAGGCACTGAGCTGCTGCAAGAGGTACTTCACCCCACCGCGGACGTTATCTTTCGGATCGTCAGGGTTCACGCCCAATCCGGCTGCCGTGGTCGGCAACAATTGCATCAGTCCCCGCGCTCCCATAGGTGAGAGCGCTGCTTGATTACCGCCTGATTCCTGCTGGATGACCGCCAAGACCAATGCCGTCATCTTGTCGAGTTCCGCTGCTGGAACACCTGATTCGGTCAGCAGCTGGTGGAGCCATGTCAGGTCGATGCCGTAGCGAGCCAATTGCTCCCACATGCCGGACACGCTTCGGCTAGCAATGTCGGCTAGCCGTCCACTGAAAATCGGCGAAGCCAGGTGAGCCGCCAGTGCGATCCGAGCACTACGCTGGTGCCCACTGCGTCCGGGAGTAGTCTGCTGACGCTGTGGTAAAGGAAGCTGGCTTTCTGATCCACTGCCCACGGCGGCTTGTCTGGCATCGGGTGCTGGAGTAGACAAGTCTTCTGCGGCTGCGACCACCTCGGCGGGCAGCTCTTGAGCCCCTTCCAGGTAAGCGACCGGATCCAGCGTTGGGCCATCGGGTGCTGTCTGATGAACTGAAAAATGTACAGTGTGCTCGCCAGCGTCGCCTTTGCGCCCGGCAGTGCCGATTAATTGGCCAGCTGGCACTGCTTGACCAGTCGCTACGGTCACGTTTGATAAATTACCATACCTGGTAAAGGTGCCATCCAAATGGGCGATCACGACTTCCTGGCCTGAACCAGTTTTCGGTTCGCTCACACTGACGATGCGCCCGGACTTTACAGCTTGCAATGCGGAACCTGCTGGTAACCGGAGGGCGCTGCTTGATGCACGGGCAGTTTTTTCTTCCCTGGTAACTCCGCCTGCGACCGGATCGGTCAGACGCGATCGCCACTGGGCTACTGGCGCGACTAGCTGCGGTCTGCTGCCATGCGGCGTTGATGGCTGCGGCATGGCACGATGGGATTGCTGAACGGTCATACGTCTTCCTCCTGCTTGGGCTTGAGATCTCTGGTTTTCGCTGATGCTCGGCGGGAGGCTAGTAACTTCTTCCCCCAGGAAACGAGCAGAGTTGTAAAAATATGTTGTTTGCCTAGCCGCCCGGTCAGTTGCTGCGTGATTTGCCGGGCCACTGTCAAAATGCGGGTGACTTTTTGCTGCTGACGCCAGTCGATGGTTTGTCCGGAAATCACACTACGTGTGGTACCTGCTCTGGCCCAGGTGTCATTAGTTAAATTATTGACTGTCGGTGCGGCAAGAAAAGCCCGAGGCACAGCAAATCCTGTAAAGGGCGGCAGTTCTGGCGCACTGGCCACCGCTGTTCCAGGGTTCGAGCGTTGCTGCGCGATGTGCGCCAGTGCCTGTGTTGCTAGTTTTTCCCAGAGCGGCTCGTCAAGCAATGAACGATATAGCGTAGTGGCATCGCTCAATTGCCCGAGTTCCGCGCTCAGTTGCGCTGCGCTGGCGATCGACTCGATCCGTGCTGGCTCTAGCCGCAGGGCATACTCGAAAGCTCTGAGGGCCTGCAGTGGTTCACCGCACGCTTGATAGATCGACCCCAGGGTGTGAAAACACCAGGCATCGGCTTCGCCCCGTTGCACCAGCCAACGGAGTTCATTCATGGCTTGCTGCTGATCGCCCAGAGTGAAAAGGTTGGCCGCTCGCTGGCGATGAGCTGGAACGTAATCTGGAGCGAATCCCAGCAGGACATGCAGTTGCACCAGCGCACGTTTGAAATCACGCGTTTCGGCACACAGCTCCGATAGATAAAGCCTTGCCAGGAGAGCTCGTGGATCGCCAGCCAGCGCTTGTTCGAAGCAACGTAGCGCCTCAAGCTTTCGTCCCAGGTGCCGCAGGGAAACACCCAGTAATATGTGGGCATCAGTATGCCAATAGTCCAGTGCAATGGCCCTGCGCAATGCTTGTTCGCTCAGCTTCCACTCTCTTAAATGCTGCCAGCAAACTCCCAGCAAATAACATCCTTCAGCTGTCTCGCCAGTGGCCTGCGAGGCTTCCAGCAGATCGAGTGCAGCTACATGCTGACCTTTGCCGCAGTACAGACGTGCTCGCAAGTAGCTCAGTGCTGGTGGGCGATCGCCTGCGGTCGCCATTAACTGATCGAGCAAATTCTCTGCTGCCGCCAGGTCACCAGTACTTAAAGCGCTAGCGATAGCAGCAAGTGACGACGATGCGCGGTCACTGCAACCGCCGCCGCTAACTGCGCCAGCTGAGCGTTTCCTCATGGTCATTCTCAATGTACCCGGTAGCCTACTTCAAGAACGAAGAATGAATAATAAAGCAAATCAGAATTGGCGTTTTTCGCTCGATTACCAGGCATTTACCCGAAGATAACCTCTGGTGGTCGCTTCGCCGCTCCCTGCTCCCTATAACTAATCTTAGAGGATACGGGTAGCCCCCCAGGCACGGAACAAATAGCCAGAACTGACTGAACGCCTATCATGGACGGAGGAGAAGAAAATGACAGTCGGCAATAGTACCGAAAAGGGCAAATTGACCACCGGATCGCTAGCCAGGAATACCCATACTGCTGACCTGCCCCGCATAACCATCGCCGATCGCCGGCTCCGCGTCGAGTACTTCGGGAAGCTCAAGACCGGCACAGAAAAGGCGGCAGAGGCGGTCGCTCGTGACGATGGCTTGGAGCACGTTTTTTTGCAGACGGCAGCGGGAACCTGGGTCGCCTCCGGTGCCAAGCTGGGCGTAAGAGGCATCAGACCCGGTAGCAAGGCTATCGTGAATGGCGAAACAGCGGTGGTGACGCTGGTGCTGCCCGAGCCCGCAGCCCTGCCACGCAGCGATATGCTGATCAAGAGCAAAGCAATGCCAGGCGCCAGGGAGTCTGGCATGGGAGCAGCAGGACCGGCAGTCTTGCCGGGTCGGATCTCGGCAGGCTTGAGCGCTACGGTTGACAGCATCGGTGGGTATCGGCCCGGAGATCCCATCGGCAACGGTGGTACGGTAATTGGTCCTACGACGGAAACCCGGGCCAAAGCCGGTTACAAAGTGGTGACGGTCGATGAAAATTACAATGGCCGCGCTGCCGTAGATGGTCGTCTACTCGTGAAGCTTCCCACCGATATGCCTATAGCATGGAGTAAAAAGGATACGAACAGCGCAGGGCTAAAGGGCGCTATAGCTGGCGGCGCGCTTGGCCTAGAAATTAGTTGCGTGCTTGGATTTTTTACTGGGCCGATAAGCTTCATGCTTGCTGATTTTGTTGCGTATCGAAGAAGCAATATTCCTGTTGGCCGGGTTGTCTTCCTGGCCACGGCACTGGCCGGTCTCGTTTTGGGCGCCAAATTGGGTGCCGAGACCAAAATCAAGGACGGCAAAGAGCAAGCGAAACAGCGAGCTAGCTGGGACGCCGTGCCTGGTCTGGTATTGCAAAAGAAGTCTCTCAAAGCGCCAGAGTCACGATTCCAGCAGCGTTAGCAATCAGTAAATAAGCCAGCGAGTCAAGGGAACCCTCTGGCTTATTCGAGCACTATACTTGACCGTTCAGACAGCTCGGATCAAGCAACGACGACGCAGCAGCTGGCCCACCAGAACGCTGACCAGCTAGAAGCGCTCCAGGATAACCGGAGCATGGCGATCTTGTAGATGAACGCGATCCACGAAGCTGATGACCCCGGTCGTCAATGTCATCAGCAATGAATAGGTACGGCAACCCGAGCCGAAATAGCGTACCCCGTGCAGGATGTCGCCTTCAGTAATGCCGGTGGCTGCGAAGATCAGCTGCTTGCCCGGAGCCAGCTCGTCAGTGGTGTAGACTTTGTCCAGATCGATGCCCATCGACTTGCAGCGCTCGGCTTCCGCAGCATTGCGCGGTTTGAGGCGTGCTTGGATCTCGCCGCCCAGGCATTTGAGCGCGGCTGCTGCCAGTACCCCTTCTGGCGCTCCGCCTACTCCGAAGACGCCGTGCACCGCGGTGCCACGGACTGCGGAGGAAATAGCCGCAGTTACATCGCCGTCGCCGATCAACCTGATGCGTGCTCCGGCAGCCCGTACTTCGTCGATCAGCTCTTTGTGACGGGGGCGATCCAGAATAACGATGGTGAGGTCCTCGATCTCGCGATTCATGCTCATAGCTATGATGGCCAGGTTAGTCTTGACAGGCGCGGTGATATCTACCTTGCCAGCTGCGGCCGGACCGACGATGAGCTTTTCCATGTAAGTATCGGGCGCATGCAGCAATCCGCCTTGCTCGGAAACCGCCATGACCGCTATGGAATTAGGCAAGCCGCGAGCCACCAGATTGGTCCCTTCTAGCGGATCGACGGCGATGTCCACCGCGGTTCCCCCTTTGCCGACCTGCTCACCAATGTAAAGCATGGGTGCTTCGTCGCGTTCACCCTCGCCAATCACGATGGTGCCGCTGATATTCAGGTGGTTAAAGGCCTCACGCATCGCCTCGGTAGCTGCGTGATCGGCTGCCATGTTGTCACCTTGCCCCATGAGACGCCCGGCTGCCAATGCAGCAGCTTCCACTACTCCGACCAGATCGATCGATAGCCGCCGCTCTAAACTATCAACGTCCGCCATATGATAGGCCCGAAGTGTCGTGGCAACATCTAACATTGCAGTTCTCCTTTGAACAAAAATCTAGCCTGACTACGCAAGCCGTACCGCTACTGCTCCGATTCGTGCCAGATCAGGTAACGATTTGCAAAGAGGCCCTCGATAGTTTAGCAGATCTCTGGCAATCAGGCCGCTGCCAGCGCCACTAACAGTTAATTGCAGTCCTGAACTGGCATGCCATGCCACGCCTTGCTGCGCTGCCACCTGGTATGGTAAGCCTTGTGCCAGCAGGCCGCCGATCAGTCCGGTCAGCACATCGC
>JACQUT010000273.1 GCA_016267585.1 Cyanobacteria bacterium NC_groundwater_1444_Ag_S-0.65um_54_12 | reverse complement strand
TGAAGAAATTGATGGAATAAGTAAGGCCGAACAGCAAGCCACCTGCCGCTGCCAGCGCCGAGCCAATCGCAAAAGTAGCCGCGATTATGCGATTAGACTCGATTCCCATCAATCCTGCCGTCATGGGATCTTGTGCCGTAGCTCGCATCGCCTTGCCTAGCCGGGTGCGCTTGACCAGCAAAGTGAGACCTACCATCAATACCAGTGCCAAGCCGAGCGTAAGGAGCTGCTGATAAGACACATGCAGGGGGCCGCTGTCGAAACCGTCCACCAGCGCCTCGGTATAGCGTTCCGGATAAGTTCGATCTTGCGTACCTAGCATGAGCATGACAGCATTCTGCAACACAATAGAGAGCCCCAGCGCAGTGATGAGTAGAGCTAGCCGCGGGCTATTGCGCAATGGCCGGTAAGCTATCCGCTCTATTAGCATTCCTAGCAAAGCACAGCCAGCCATGGCAACAACCAGCGCCAGCAGCAGTGCCACCGGGATAGGCAGATCGATATGCAACGCCTCGAGTCCCAGCAGGGTACCCAGGCCGAGGAAAGAACCTATCATGAATATCTCGCCATGGGCAAAATTGATCAGCTGCAGGATACCGTATACCATGGTGTAACCCAGAGCGATCAGAGCATACATGGCCCCGATGGTCAGACCATTGAGTAGCTGTTGTCCGAGAATTCCCAGATCCATAGTTATATTGATAAATCAGCGAGCTACTTCAAATACGCCCGCATGGACCCTCCATACCGCGAATTTGAAGCTTGGCTGATCACCCTTTTTATTAAAAGTAATGGTTCCGGTAACGCCGGGGAAACTTTTGGTATTGGCTACCTGGGATAGTACTGCCAAACGATCTGCTTTACCAGCACGCTTGATGGCATCCAGCAAGACCCTGGCCGCATCATAGCTGTAACCGCTATAGGCTCCTGGCAAACCGAAACGCTTGCTGTAGGCTTTTTCCCAGGCTCCACTGGCTCCTCGGCCCGGGAAGGTGACCATGCTGCCTTCCGCCGCCCGCTCACCCGCCAAGGCAATGAAGGTGTGATCATACAGGCCGTCGCCACCCATCAGCGGAGCTCGCAGGCCAGTGCGCCGTGCTTGCTTCACCAGCAAACCACCATCTTGATACTCACCACCGAAAAAGACCAGAGCAGGTTGCAATGCCTTGATCCGGGTAAGCACCGGTGTAAAATCCTTGTCCCCGCTCATGACCCCGTCGAAGATGAGTATCTTGCCACCACCCTTTTCGAAATGCCCTCGGAAGACCTCCGCCAACCCTTGGCCATAGGCATTCTTGTTGTGCAACACCGCGGCGGTCTTGAAGCCATGTGACAACGCATATTCTGCAGCATCTTTACCTTGCTGATCATCGCGCCCGATAGTGCGAAAGACGTTCGCGAGACCGCGCTCCGTGAGTTCTGGATTGGTCGAAGCCGGTGTTATCATCACTACCTTGGCCGGAGCATATACTTCCTTGGAAGCTGGGATAGAGATCCCGCTGTTGAGATGCCCCACTACTCCCAGTACCCCACTCTGGACCAGCTTGTTGGCTACCAAAATCCCTTCCCGGGGATCTCCCTTATCGTCACCGAAGACTAACGTGATTTGCTGTCCCAGCGCTCCACCCTTGGCATTTTGCTCGTCTATCGCAAATTGCACTCCATTGCGAATATCCGCCCCCATTTTGGCCAACGCTCCGGTAAAAGGTGCCGCTACCCCGATCTTTAGAGGGTTGGCGGCTCTTGCCGGAAAGGTCAGGGTGGCAATCAGCGCACCAATAACCAGAGCAATTGTCCACTGGCGCATTGCAGCATACTCCTTACAAGTCTAGGGTAAGTTGAAGACAAACCTAACAGATTCCTCCCCTTTTCAGCAAGGCATACCGTATCGTCAGTTTTGCCCCGAGAAGGAAAGAAAAAGGCATGCTCATGCTGTGGCTAAAAGCTTTGGCGATTACCGTAGTCACGCTAGCTCCCGCATTCAGTGTTGCTGGTGAGACTACTGCTGCGCCGACTACCCTGCCGCCTGGCTGGACTTACGGAACCTTGCTCGATCAGGAAGGTAACCGGTTCGTCTTGCCTTTACCACCAGGCATCGATGTGCCGCCGAAAATCGCAACCCGGGAAGAACCGGTAGAACGCACCAAAGAACGTCTGGATATCCTACGTTTAGCTCTGGAGGCCTATCGTACTCTCCATCGTCCGGGGATCTCTGAATACCCAGCCACTAGCAATTGGCAGGAGCTGGCTCATTTGCTGCTAGCGGCCGACCTGCTACCAGCGGGCTGGGAGCCAGGTGGTGACGTGATTGCCTTTCAATCTACCCCTACCGGTTATAGCCTCAAAGTGGCGGTTGCCGGGCAAGAAGTCAGCATCCATTCACCACCTTGGCGCAACCCTTATGCCATGTTCTGGGTCCCGCCGCATGTTCCGTGACCGATGGCCGAATCCGGACCGAAACGGCCATCGGTCACGGAACATGGCATCGGACGCGGAAACCGGACTAACGTCGTGACTACTCGCTCTTCTTGGGTGTACTGAGATCTGAACTTGCCCCGATTTCGTGGACAGGTTGGTTAAGCGGTTAGTGTTTTTATTCTAGCGGTAATTTCCTCGAATTGCACTGGGCTCAGGTAACCGATGGTTGAATGGCGTCTTTGCCTGTTATAGAAGACTTCGATGTACTCGAAGATCGCAGTCTTTGCCTCTGCCCGACTGATAAAGATTCGTTGATGGACAAATTCGTTCTTGAGAGTAGAGAAGAAGCTTTCAGAGACCGCATTGTCCCAGCAATTGCCTTTCCGGCTCATGCTGGCCGTGAAGCCATAGCCGGCCAAGGCTTTCTGGTAGGCCTCGCAGGCATACTGGCTACCCCGGTCTGAGTGGTGGAGCACGCCACCGTCTGGCACGCCTCGATTAGATACGGCCATCGACAAGGCTCCTGGTACAAGGTACCGGTCAATATGGTCCGACATCGCCCAACCAACGACGCGCCGGGAGTAGAGATCCAGGAGCACTGCCAGATAAAGCCACCCTTCGCCTGTTGGAATATAGGTGATATCCCCCACCCAAGTCTGGTTTGGTGCTGCGCGTAAAAAGTCACGGTCCAACACGTTCCTGGCTATCGGGTACCGATGGTTTGAATCGGTCGTCCTGGGCCTGAATGGGCGACGACGACGAGCGGCCAAGCCATTCTCCCGCATGAGCCTCGCAACGCCCCTCTTACCGACCCGGAACGCCTGATCTTTGAGTTCTGCCAGGACGCGTGGAGTGCCATAGGTGCCACGGCTGGCCTTGTGGATCTCGACGATCTTATTGGCGAGTAAGCGGTCTTCTTTGGCTCTCTGCGCTTCCGGGCGGGTTCGCCAGGCATAAAAGCCAGACGGTGCGACGCCCAGAATCTTGCACAGCAGGCGGACAGGAAAATAGGCCTTCTCCACGGCAATGAAAGCGTATTTCACGCGTTCTCGCTCGCGAAGAAGGCCGCCGCTTTCCTAAGAAACTTCTTACGCATCTGCAGGGGCCGCTTGGAGGACAAATCGAACAAACTCGCCCTACACCGCATTGCCGGGAAGCGGCGGCCAGTTATTGTGCCGAGATCGAGGCAATCAGGGAGAGGGCAGCCACAGATCAGGTCGTGTCAGGTTCCGGGATCGTATCGAGCTGCCGCTTGAATTCGTCAGGCATCAATACCGCCCCAGCCCTGCGCAAGGCATGCTCGGCGGCGGCTTCCAGGTACGCTTTGGGCGATACCCCCACTCGCTTGGCGCATTCGACCAT
>JACQUT010000274.1 GCA_016267585.1 Cyanobacteria bacterium NC_groundwater_1444_Ag_S-0.65um_54_12 | reverse complement strand
GCGCAAGAGAGCATTGCCGATTTGCAAGCTAAGCAAGCTGAATTGCAACAAATACTTGGCGAAACGAGTGCCGAGCTAGCCTACTGGAGAGAAGCACGCGCCTGGATGCTAATAGATCCGGAAGGGTTGATGGAGGTGATCGAGAATATGGAAACTGAGCTTTCTATTCGCTCACATTTTACCAAATCCTTCGAAATAGACTTTGCCAAAAAAGGCAGCTTCCAGCAACGGGTGCTCGATCTCCATGAAGTCTGGAAAAAACTCGTCTCGGAAGAGACCGAAATAGTGGAAGAATTCTTCCAGATCTCGTTGCAAGATGCGCTGAAGAATGGCGAAGGGTTGCGCGATGCCGCCAGCCGTCTCTATGATCTCAAAGACAGTTTGCTGGCACGTGAGATGGCAGCACTCGCTCTCAATCATATCTGTAACCGTTTCCTCGATCGGAAAAAGGCACCCTCCACGCCTGCCAAGGCCTAGCCAGAAGGCACAGCAGATGGAGCAGATCTTCGAACAGCTAGTCGCACGTTTTCGTGCCGGTAGCTGGACCGTGGCGGATAATATTCTTACTGGCCAAGTGGAGGCTCCGGTAACTGAAGACCTTGTCGCATTGCCACCGCGTGATAGCGCAGAATATTGCAAGCTAGCAGAAATAGGCCGTCAAGCACTCTTGCGTGGCGAGTTAGGTTTAGTGATCCTGGCAGGCGGTATGGCTACGCGTTTTGGCTGGGGCAAACCCAAAGGAATATTCCCTGTCTACCAAGATATGAGTTTTTTAGGTTGGAAGATTCGCTGGGCTCAGTTGCTTTGCGGCCCAGGGCTTCCGATCTTCATCATGACCAGTTTCCATACTGATGCAGCCATCAGAGCTCATCTGGCCGAACATGGCTATTTTGACCATGTTCCCGAACGTATTCATATCTTCCAGCAATATGGCTTTCGCCGTTTGCTGCCAGATGGCAGCTTCTTTTCAAGTTCCAGCGGTGCCGAGGACCATGCCACACCGGGTCATGGCGATTTCCCACTAGCGATGCGCGACAGTGGCTTACTGGAGCGCTTTTTGCGCGACGGCGGCACCACTTTGCTATTCTCTAACGTCGATAATCTGGGAGCCACGCCTGAGCTAGCGGTGGTAGGATTCCATCGCCAAAGCGGCATGGCCATGACTGCAGAGGTGGCAGCCAAGGATCCTGGTGACAAGGGTGGCGCTCCGGCCAGGGTGAATGGCCGACGGCAACTGGTAGAGGGTTTCGCTTTTCCGGTGGGTTTCGATCAGGAGTCCATTCCAGTGTTCAATACCGCTACCTATTGCTTCTGTGCCAGCGCGCTAAATAGTCAATTCGACTTACCATGGTATATCGTAGAGAAAACAGTCGAGGGCACAGCTATCATCCAGTTTGAGCATCTGGCAGGCGATCTGTCAGTCAATTTGTCTTGTGCTTTTTTGACTGTCGATCGCAACGATCGCTTTATCCCGGTAAAAAGTCAGGCAGATCTTGCAGTAGCGCAAGTTTGCATAGCTAAAAAGCATGAATGGCTGCAAAACAGCTGCCAGCAGCAAGCAGGTGAATAAATGTTGAAGAACAAGGTTGCTTTGGTGACCGGCGGAACCGGTGGTATTGGCGAAAAGATTTGTGAAGCCTTCGCCCAGCGCGGTGCCAACATCGCTTTTACCTACCATCGCAATGAAGAGAAAGCCGGTTTACTGCAAAAAAGTCTAGAGCAGCAAGGACGGCGTGTCCTGGCTGCCAAGGTGTCAGTGCTGGATAAGCCAGGCGTTGATGACTTTGTCCAGCGCGTTGGCGAGGAGCTAGGACCTATCGATATTCTCGTCAATAACGCTGCCATCACCCAGGTCATGCCTTTCGCCCTGATCGAGGAAGATGATTGGGATCGGGTGATGGCTATCAATGTCAAGGGCGTGTTCATGGTTACCAAGGCGGTGGTAAGAGGCATGATCCGCCGCAAATGTGGCAATATCGTGAATTTGTGCTCTATTGCCGGACAGCGACTACTGGAAGTTCCGGTGCATTACGCTACTTCCAAGTCTGCCATCTTGGGCTTCACCACATCGCTTGCCAAAGAGCTGTGCCGCTATGGCATACGCGTGAATGCGGTGTCCCCGGGGTTCGTGGATGTCGGTGTAGGTACCAACCTGACGGAAAGTCAACGGCGCGAATACGTCAAATACTGTTCGCTCGGCAGATCCGGCAAGGCGGAGGAAGTGGCCGAACTTGTAGTATTTCTGGCATCCGAGCAATCCTCTTTCATCAATGCTCAGAATATCGTGATAGATGGCGGATTGTGATGATGGGAAGGGAAGAGGATTTGCTTACCAGATCTGCCGTGGCATTGACTCCCTCCCGCGCTGGTGGCCAGGATAAAGACTATACCTATTTTACTACTACCAGTGGTATGTGCCGTCAGTGTCGCAAAGTGGTCCGGGCCCAGGTGATTTTCCAAGATGGCAAGGTTTATCTGGAACGGATCTGCCCCGAACACGGTTCTTCGCGCGCTCTGATCGCCGCCAGCAGTGAGTGGTATCTCGACGCCATCCGCCAGCCTATGGTAAACGATCGCCCACGCGTCACCACCACGCCGGTTCGTAACGGTTGCCCTCATGATTGCGGACTATGTCCGTGGCACGAGCAGCGCTGTCATCTTCCGGTATTTTCCATTACCAATGCTTGTAACCTGGAGTGTCCCATCTGTTTCACTTACAACCGCAAGGACAAGCGTTATTTCAAGTCGCCGGAAGAGATGCGTACGTTGGTGGATTGGATCATCGAGGCCACTGGCGGGGTGGACTTGATCAACATCACTGGCGGAGAGCCCACGCTACATCCCGGTTTGATCGATTTGATCAAAATAGCCAAAAGGAAGGAAATCGGCAGGATAACCCTCAACTCCAACGGTATAACGTTGGCCCGTAACGAGGATCTGGTCAAGCAGCTCAAGGAATTGGACGTCTATATCATCTTGTCATTAGATACTTTCCTGCCAGATCGGAGTGTACGCATTCACGGTCGTGACATAACGTCCCTCAAGTTGCAGGCCCTCGAGATGCTCAAAAAATGGGATGTGCCCACTACGCTCCTCCATGTGATGATCAATGGTGTCAACGATGATGAGCTGCCTGATATTCTTGAACTGGCATTCGGTGAGGATTTCATTCGCAGTCTTACTATTCAGACGATGACCTATACTGGTTTTGGTGGCCGGAACTTTGGCCCCCGGGAGCATTTGCCAGTGGATGGGGTGGAGGCCCTCATCGAGCGGGCGACTGCTGGCAAGATTCGCCAATCCGACTTCATGCCGCTGCCCTCCGCCCATCCCTTGTGCTATGGCATCTGCTACCTGTTTGGCCGCCAGCTAGACGAGCTGGTTCCTTTTTTGCGGCTAATGGAGCGGGAACAGCTAAGAGAATTCTTGACCGAGGGCTATTTGCTACATCCCAAAGAAGGGTTCGACACTGCCCTGAAGGAAGGAATTGACCGACTCTGGGCATGTGGCGAGAGTTCTGCCAATCAGCTACGAACCATGC
>JACQUT010000272.1 GCA_016267585.1 Cyanobacteria bacterium NC_groundwater_1444_Ag_S-0.65um_54_12 | reverse complement strand
GACGACATTGCCGTCCACGTCCAGCAAAGAGACTTCTGCACCGGTTTGTGGCTGCTGTGCGAGGCTCAGCACCGCAAAGGGCAAGCTAGCGATGGTTCGTTCGCTAACTTCTAGCAAACTCGACGAGTTGTTGGAGATCAAAGCGGGGTTCGGAACTTTCAAGGTGCCGGTCAGACCGCTGCCATAGGAGGAAACTATGGGTGCGCTCTGTTGCAAGGGTGCATTTTGCTGCAACGGGTTGTTCTTTGGCAAACTGGACGAACCCGGTGTAGAGGTCCCCAAACTGGGATTACCACCCAGCAAAAGTGGTTTCTTGCTTGGCAAAGCAGACTCTTCCGCCATTTCCACTGCACAAGCAACCGCCAGCAATGACAAGGCCAGCAACGAGATGAGCCTGCTTGCTGCGGGGCATCTTCTCCAACCATGAACCTTTTGCGGCATTTTCATAGTTTATTAGCGCTCCCCCCGGTATTGTTCCGGCACGCTACAGCGTTACCGTCTCATCATCCCTTCCCCTTCCATAGTAGTATTCCCCATAGCTATTGACGCCTAACAAACAGCAGATCTTTCCCCCGGATTCATTGTCGTGGACATTGTCACAAACCGCGCTAGCACTCACCAGGCAAGAGCATTGCAAATAAAAGTCAAATTGTCATCACGTCCCAGATCGGCATCTAGCCAAGCTGAAGTATCGCCTAACACCAGCACCATGCCAGCTTGCACCTGCCGATAGCTGGCAATTGAAATGGGATCGTTACTGGCTTGGACTTTATAGCTCCCACCGGGAGCCGAGACAAAGGAGCGGCTGGGAGGCATTGCTTTGACCCCAGTAACCCCGAGCACGCTAATTTTGCGCACCCCAGCAGTGATCTGGTGCTCGCTCAAGATTGGCGATAGCCATTCTGGTTGTCCCAAGGAATTTGCATCAGTACGCAGCAGACCTGGCTCGATTGCCGCACCAAGTGGCAATAAGAGGCTATTAGCAATCCGGACCTGGTAGCCGGAAGCGCCACCCCAGTCACCCATCACTACTAACTTGCCGCCTTCCTGGACAAAAGTTTGCATCAGTGACAGTTGCGCTGGGGTGATCTCCTGTGGGGCGGCCCAGATACGAACTTCAGCATCTGGCAAGCTGTTTCCTGGCTGCCAACCCTTGGCGGTCAGCTCGGCCATCAGAGCGTTGAAAGCAGTGTTGATTGTTATTCCGAACGGGGCATTTTCAAAGGAAACCCTGCGAGCTGATTTCGCAAGCCGGACCTCGCCACCAGTCGTCGTCGTACTGGTGAATCCCGTCTTGCGAACCTGTGCACTGCCCACGGAGTCTACGGCTAACACGTAACGACCGTCTGGCTCCGTCATGCTCCAGCTGGTGCCATGAACTAACCGTGCTCCGGCTAGTGGATTGCCAGCATCGTCCATTACACGCCCGGTGAGCGTTTGCGTCGCGGTTTTCAGATTGATATCTAACCGCACCACGGATCGCTTGGCCGATAAGTTGCTTACTTTCAAGACAGGTAGTCTTCCTTCGGCAGTTATCCTGATTTCATAAGAGCCCAGCGCCAATGGCCCCAGTGCGGCGAAACCATTATCATCGCTGGTTCCGGTCGCCAAGCTTGGCCCGCTTACGCCGATCGAGGCGCCGGATAGGGCTGCGCCAGTCGTGGTATCGCGCAGCTTGACTTGTAAGATCGCGCCATTCATGGCATCCGCCGGAAAAGCCGATACGGTGGCCAGCAGCGTCGGTGTTTCAGACAAATAAGCTGCTGGCGCAGGGGTAGCAGGGTTATTCATGCCGGGAGATTCGTATGGTATCGGTGATTCCTGGACCAGGCGCGGGGTGGATACCGGTGGAGCAGCAGACTGCTGGCAACCGATATCCAGGCTGGTGACGGCAGTTGCCAAAGCAGCCAGCATTGACCGCCTGACATGCTTTTGTAAAAAGTCGAATTCAGCGTTATGGCATGGCATAGCGGTGATCGCCCAGGCGCAAGGCATTTACTGCATCGACTTTTCCCCAGCCGTATTTAGCATCGAAACCCACTTCGCCTAGATCCTGAGCGGCGGCAATCAGGCGATCGCGCACTTGCTCGGCTGAAAGTCCGGGTTCGCGTGACCAAATAAGAGCGGCAACACCAGCTACCAAAGGCGATGCCTGCGATGTTCCCGAGATTCGCGCATAGCCATTGGCGTTTCTTATGCTTCTGGTCAATTCCGAAATGTAAAGTGGAACAGTCGAAAGGATGCCTTCGACCAGCTGGTTGACGGCGCCGCCCGGTGCTACCAGCGCCAGTTGTGGCCCGACATTGGAATAAGCCTGATAATTGTCCCTACGATCAATTGCACCGACCGCCAGCATGCCAGGATAGGCGGCAGGATAAAAAACTGGCGAGCCGCTGCCGTTGCCGGCTGCCACTACGACCAGTACGCCTTTGTCGCTAGCATATACCAGTGCATCTTCCAAAATGGGGCTGGGATCTGGCCCACCAATGGAAAGATTTGCGATCTTGGCGCCCCGGTCTGCCGCTGCGGTAATGCCATAAGCAATATCCCAGTCATTACCATCACCCGAACAGTTCATCGTCTTTACCGGCAAGATGGTTGCTGCGGGAGCCACCCCTACCACGTTGCGTCCGTTATATCCGTCATTGCCACTTGCTGCGGCCACTAATCCTGCCACATGAGTCCCGTGGCCGTGACCATCGGGACCAGGGTGCACGGCATCCTGATAGGCAGTTTGCCAATCAAAATTCATGTTGCCACAGTTGTCCAAGCTACTTGATGCTTCGTGTAGCACATCGATAAAAATCAGTGAACCGCTGGCATCACGAGCGATATTGTCATAGAGATCAGGATGCCGTACATCTACTCCAGAATCCAAGATAGCAACGGTAATTCCTTTGCCTGGTGGACGTTCGGCTGAAAAATAAAGCTTCCAGGCTTCAATGGCACGAATAGCTGCCAGGTGCCATTGCCCATACGATGAAGTATTAACTTCTGGTGCCAGATATTCGAGAGTACGCCTGCGATGGTTGAGTGTCACATAGCGGAGCAGCGGATCACTCGTCAGTTCGCGGCTGGCGGCTGCCACTGCAGTACCGGCTGGCAAACGCCAGAGCTCGGTATCAGTTATACGTCCTTCGCGAGCTATAGCCGAGTATTTCGCGCGCAGTGTCGCTCGCTCGGCCTTGCTGGCAGATTCCTGGAAGCGCACGATGAGTTCCGAGGCGACAATTCTTTCGTCAACCGCCGGCCAGGCAACAGACTGGCTCATGCAACTGGCAGTCATGACGACTGGCAAGACGAACAAGAGCAATTGCCGAACGCGCAAACTGCTCTCTGGTGCCTGACCAAACGAACTTCCCCGAGTAACCATCCGTAACTCTTGTACCGCTGCTGTGGCTAATCCTATCAAGTCAGACGGAGCAAGCACGGTAACGGTTCCTCCGCTCATAGGGCTTGAAAATAATTCAGTTGAGCCGGAGAACTTCAATTACAGCTTTAGCCAGTGCGGCAAGGGAAAAATAAATGAAGAATGGACAATTCTGGCTGGTTGTCTTAACCTGAAGGCCATGCTTTTCGTGCGCTTTGCTCTTGCTACACTGTTAGGTCTTGCTCTCACTGGCTGCGCCGGGCTAATGAAGCGCGTAGCTGCCGAAGGGAGCCTCCCGGTTATTCAGGAAGCGGCAGCTTCCTTCTTTGAAGAAGAGGATATCCTGCTAGCCGAGCAGGCAGGACCCGGTAATCTCAAGTTAATCGAAGGGCTATTGCATGCCGCGCCAGATAATAGTGGGCTGGGTGCCGTTGCCGCACAGCTTTTTTGCAGCTATGCCTTTGGTTTTCTGGAACCGGTAGCGGGACCTTATGATACTCCGGATCCGGCGCAGATCGCTCGGACCAAAGCATTCTATCTGCGGGGGCGAGATTACGGTATGCGCGTATTGCAGAAAAACCCTAGCTTCAGAGAAACGCTAACTGCCGATATCGCTACTTTCCGGGCGACCCTCCAGAGCTTTTCCCTCACGGATGCGCCGGCGCTATTTTGGACTGCCTACGGCTGGGGGCAGCTCATCAATCTTTCTAAAGATGAGCCAGAGCGTGTGGCAGAATTACCACGCGTAGTGGCTCTGATGGATCGAGTAGATGAACTAGATCCAGCTTTCTACCATGGCGGAGTTCATGCCTTCCGCATGGTGAATGCCGCAGCACGTGCTCCGTTACTAGGTGGGCAGCCCGAGGTGGCCAAGCGTGCGCATGAAAGAGCTAACAGTATTACCGGTGGCAATTTTTTCCTTTACGATGTCCTGTTTGCTCAGTACTATGCCGTACAGGTGCAAGACGCCAAGCTATTTCAAGAAACGCTGCAGCGTGTCATTGCAACGACGGCAGATGTCATGCCCAGCGAGCGTCTGGCCAACCGCCTGGCTCAGAAGCGAGCGCAGATCTTGCTTAGCAAGATGGTTGACTTTTTCCCCGATTTAGAAGATGAGGAAGGTCCCTAAGTGAAAACCCGGTATTCCCTTATCTTGGCTTTGGTTATTGGTATGGTGATGGCTTTGCCTGCCTGGGCAGCCCAGACCCTGAAGATCGCCTTTTTGGCGCCTCCGGGTTCCAAGTGGGATCGGATCTTGCAGAAAATGTCGCAGGAAGTTGCTAGCAAAACAAACAATAGTTTGCGCTTGCGCTTCATCGGCGGTGGGGTCATGGGCGATGAGCCGGATGAAGTGCGCAAGATGCGTGCGGGTCAGTTACATGGGGCGGCTCTCACTGGCATGGGCCTCGGACTGATCGAGCGAGAGGCGCGGGTACTTGAACTACCACTGCTTTATGAAGACGATGCTGACGTCGATCGAGCCACTAGCCGGGTAGAGGGATATTTGACGAAAAAATTCGAACATGCCGGGTACATCTTGCTGGGTTGGGCTGAGGTAGGGCCAGTGTACCTTTTCACCAACAAGCCGATTCGAGCCAAGAACGACATGCAGGGTGTCAAGATGTGGATGTGGGAAGGCGATCGCCTGGCCGAGGCAGTTTTCAAGGAATTAGGTGTAGTGCCGACTCCACTGGCTATTACCGGTGTCCTGACTGCTTTGCAAACCAGCATGATTGACGGCGTATATAACTCGCCACAAGGTCTGCTTGCTTTGCAATGGAACTCGAAGATCAAGTACATGTTGAATCTTCGTCTCACCCAGTCAATCGGCGCCTTGCTCGTGACCAGCAAGGCTTGGGGACGCCTGAGCGCAGACGAGCAAAAGATCTTGAAAGCAGCCGGCGAGACCTATTGCCGCCAAGTTGTGACAGAAGGTCGCAAAGATAATGCCCGCGCTTGGTCGGCCCTGCGGCAACAAGGAGTCGAGGTTACCGAGATCTCGACTGCCGAACGTAAAAAGATTCGCGAAGCAGCCGATAAGGTGGCAGATAGATTAGCGGATGATTTATACCCCAGAACTTTGCTAAAAGAAGTACGGGCTGGAGTCGGGCGTTGAGTGAGGCGGTGGAACCACCACGTCTTTCTCCGACTGGTGAGTTGCAGCTCATAGCTCAGCATCAGATCCCGCTACCCGCGTCCTGCTCCCTGGTAAGGCCGCTGCATGTATTGGATCATTGGGTTGCCGCCACAGAAAATGCGGTACTGATCATGTTACTGCTCGGCATGATGCTGTTGGGAACCCTTCAAGTGATCATGCGAGAGCTGCTGAACCTGGGTCTGCCCTGGGCCGATATAGTGCTACGTCACATGGTCCTTTGGTCCGGCATGGTGGGTGCCATGGTGGCGACCCGTGCTGGTCGGCATCTCAATATGGATGCTTTGGCACGCCTGTTGCCAATTAAATTGCGTCGTTGGATAGACGTGACCATAAACCTGCTGGCTGCCACTTGTTGCGCTATATTGTTACTGGTGGCCTTCCCGTACTTGCAAGAGGAGATGGCTACTTTTACCGAGCCGTTATTTGGCCCGGTGCGGCATTGGCAAGTTGAGCTGATTTTCCCGGTAGCTTTTGCCATCATGGCTTTTCGCTTCCTGCTGGCGGCCCTTGACGGCATACTAGGCAGCTCGATAGCTGTCATGACTCAGCGGCCAAGAGGCACCTAGCAATGACGGCAGCTGTCTCGGTCGGGCTCGGTTTGTTGACACTGCTGGGAGCGCCGCTTTTTATCATTATTGCGGCCATTACCCTCATTGGCTTCGTGATGAACGGGCAAAGCGCGACGATCTTTTACACCGAGATGTACAAGATCGCCGAGCAACCTATGTTCATAGCAATTCCGCTCTTTACCTTTGCCGGTTATTTGATGGCCGAAGCAAAGACGAGCACGCGGCTCATCAATCTAACTCGGGCTTTGGTGGGTTGGCTGCCCGGTGGAATTGCTGTGGTGGCGCTGTTGTCGTGCGCTTTCTTTACAGTATTCACCGGAGTATCAGGGGTAACTATCATAGCGCTGGGTGGGTTGCTCTTGCCGGCGCTGATCAAAGAAGGCTATCCGGAACGTTTTACCCTGGGTTTGCTAACCACTGGCGGCAGTCGGGGAATGCTGTTTCCACCGTCTCTCCCCATAATCATCTACGGCGTCATCGCTCAAGTCGATATCAACAAGCTTTTTTTGGCCGGAATCATACCCGGAGCACTGGATTTACTGGTAGCTCTGCTGCTCTGCATAATATTGGGGTTCCGTTGTAAAGTAGCCAGAACGCCTTTCAATTTGCCAGGAGCCTGGCAAGCGCTCCGGGAGGCCGCTTGGGAAATCCCGGTCCCTTTCATCATTTTCGGGGGAATCTATGGTGGAGTGCTTACCGCGGCAGAAGCTGCCGTAGCCGTCGCTCTCTACGTATTCATAGTGGAAGTTTTCGTGTATCGCGATTTGCATCTCGTGCGAGATATTCCCCGCGTCGTCCGCGATAGCATGATCCTGGTAGGAGGAATATTCATCATCATCGGGGCAGCTCTGGGCCTGACCAATCTGCTGGTAGATCAAGAGGTTCCCGATCGGCTGTTCCAAATTATCTCCCCCTATATCAAGAGTCCACTTTCCTTCTTGATCGTACTGAATATCTTTCTCTTGGTGGTAGCGGCGTTGCTGGACGTATTTTCCGCTATCTTGGTCGTTCTGCCCCTTATACTGCCGATTGCGGCACAATATAATATCAATCCGCTCCATCTGGGTGTGGTGTTCCTGATAAACCTCGAAATAGGCTACAGCCTTCCGCCAATGGGACTGAACCTCTTCGTTGCCGCTTTTCGCTTTGACCGATCTATCCTTTCGCTTTATCGCTCGACTATACCCTTTTTGCTCGCCACCCTGCTGGTGTTGATCCTCATTACCTACATCCCGCAACTGTCGTTAGGGCTATTAGGCGCGCTCCATATTCCGACTGCTAGCAGCGGCATTCTACCTTGATCTCATGTCATGAATGACGGCGTGTTAACAGAGGACTCTCGCCTGTTCAATGAAGTCAAGCGGCGGCGGACGTTTGCCATCATCTCGCACCCCGATGCGGGCAAGACGACCATGACCGAGAAGCTCCTCCTGTACGGTGGCGTGATCCAGCTTGCCGGAGCGGTCAAGGCCAAGCGGGGGCGAGCGGGGACGGTCAGCGACTGGATGGAGATGGAACGCGAGCGTGGGATATCCATCACTACCAGTGTCTTGCAATTTCCTTACTGCGGAAAACAAATGAACCTCCTCGATACTCCCGGTCATGCTGACTTCAGCGAAGATACCTACCGAACCCTACATGCGGTAGATGGAGCGGTGATGCTGCTCGACAGTGCCAAGGGTGTGGAAGCACAAACCCGCAAGCTGTTCCGGGTTTGTCGCCAGCGCGCCATACCCATTTTTACTTTCGTAAACAAGATGGATCGGCCCAGTCGCGATCCCTTTGAGCTCGTCGGTGAAGTTGAAAATATCCTGGACATTGGCGTGTATCCGGTGACCTGGCCGATTTTCCGGCATGGAGTCTTCCGCGGAGTCTATCACCGTTTGGCACGGTGCGTGTATATCTTCGATGAGTCCTATGCAGGATCGAGTGCCACTCGTGGAGCCCAGACAGCCCCGGTAACCGTCAGCGGCCTGGACGACCCGTTCCTGTTGACGGAGCTTGGCATTGCAGGTTATCGCCAGTTGAAGGATGATGCGGAGACACTGGATGCTGCGGGCGATGAGTTCGATCTTCGGCGCCTGGCAGCTGGCGAATTGTCACCAATGTTTTTCGGGAGCGCCATCAACAATTTCGGGATCGAGCCGTTCCTCGAAACGTTTTGCGAGCTAATGCCACCGCCGGGTCCGCGGCGTTCTGACCAGGGATTGGTGCTGGCTACCGGCGAAGAGTTCACCGCCTTTGTGTTCAAGATCCAGGCTAACATGGATCGTACGCACCGGGACCGGGTGGCTTTTCTGCGCATCTGTTCTGGACGGTTCGTTCAGGGCATGAAAATCCATCACGTGCGCAGTGGTCGTGACCTCCGGCTTACCAATACCACGCAGTTTTTGGCCCAGGAGCGGAGCATCGTGGATGAGGCATTCGCTGGTGACGTGATCGGCATCTTCGATTCGGGACTCTTCGAAATAGGAGACACGCTCACCGCAGGATCGCGGCTGACCTATGATGGTATACCAAGCTTTGCGCCCGAGCACTTTGCTCGGCTGGTCTCTATCGATCCGCTAAGACGCAAGCAGCTCGCCCGTGGTACCGAGCAACTGGCCAAGGAGGGTACTATTCAGCTTTACCGCCCGCCGGATGGTAGGGCTGGTGACTTGATCTTGGGCGCTGTGGGCAAGCTTCAGCTAGAGGTATTCAAGTACCGGCTCAGTGTCGAATACGGAGTTGACGTCCGCATCGAGGGAGTTCCGTACTGCCTTGCCCGTTGGGTTTCCCGGAAAGACGGCGGTATCCTGGATCTAGATTGGCTCAGATCGGAACGGCTGGGGCTGGTCGTCTTGGACGTGCGTGAGCGGCCGGTCCTCCTGTTTGAAGGGGATTGGGTCATTCGGACGGCCGAGAAACACCATCCCGACATCGATTTCCAGGAAACTGCCATTGGAGTGGTGGTACGCGATAGGTAACCTGCTATAAGCCTTCTGGCTTTATGAATTGTTAACGCGCGCTGCAAGAGTTTGTTAGGTAACTCAAGTACAGAGATGTAATGCTATTGACACTTTCGCTTTGTGTTTTTCTCGTGCCAGCACAGCTCCCCATGTCAGCAGAAGCTTGCTTCATCACCCAGTACCAGCATCCGAGATTTCATCCTTTACCGTCAACGCCCTTCAATTCGAACTGTGGACCGGCTAGTTTAGCTATGGTGCTTAAAGCTTTCAAGCTAGTTTCACCCGTCATGGAACCAGAGGCTATGATTAGTCTGGCACGTAGAGCCATGACCGGTTCGGAACTACCTGGCAGCTGGACCTATCCAGACCAGATCCTGGCCGCCGCCGCCGCTTTTGGGCTAAAGGTGCGCAAAGTGTGGGGCATCGAAGGAATTCGAACAGCAATGTCCAGGCCGGGCCGACTGGTTATTGCTAACCTCAATCCAACGCCAGCTTACTTGGAACAGCTGACGCAACCATATGATGGTGGCCACTTTGCGGTAATAATGGCATTTGAAGGTGATCAAGTTACGCTGAACGATCCACTAGCCAGTCGACCAGCAGTAACGGTAACGAAACAATCGCTAGCAATAGCGCTCACCAGAAACCTGGGGCCAGGCATTCCACCATATAACGGTGGCATAGAGTTATGGAGCCCCGCGCTTCAGACGACTGCTAATCGGATCCGGGCACGGGATCCGCTGTAGCTCGGTGGCGCTGGCTAACTGGTTTTTTCGGCCAGGTGGTAGCGATCGCTTCATTGTTAGCTACGACATTTCTCTGTAACTTCTGGTGAACAGTGATACTTTGCTGGCGTGGTCGGGCCATCCCGGCGAGTTTATGCTGAAAAACTCCAGTTGCGATCGCCCTTTCGCTGGCAGATCGTCTGCTGGGAGTGGCGAAAGCAACTTGCCGGCGCTGTTCAGTGCTGCCTCGCCATGCCAGGCCAGCAGCACCGGTAGCTAGTACGGCCGCACTCTTGGACAGGACATAGGCAACGCGCGGGGAATGACAGCTTATCTGATCTTGCCCTGGTGCCTCACCGGACTTTAGTAGCTTGATACTGTGTGAAGCAACCCAAGCACCCGGCATGGGTACCTCTTCTTCTTCGGAAAGCTTGGCAACATGGGAGGCAACGCTATCGGGAACAGGATCGGCAGCGTCGTGCCAAAATAGCTTGATTTCCCTGGGAACGAGCCACTTATAATAAGTGACAGGCCGCTCTTCCCAGCGTTGAACTTCGAACAAGCGAGTTGGCATGGCATACTCCTCGCGCACGCAGCTTCTTATTACGCGCGGCAGATAGGTATTGAGCTTGGTTCCTTCGCGCCGCGTAGCGGGACGCAGATCGAGCCGACTCAACTGGCGCAGCCAAGCAGCATCAGTTAACCCGTTCCGTTCGTCGCTGCTGTCGTCAGCGGTGTACGCTGCCAGCTCTTCCGCTGGATCTATTGTTTGCTCGAAAGGTTGCCGGGATTTTACAAAAGGTACGCCGTATTCTAATCGCTCCTGGCGAACAAGATTTCTGCGTTCACTGGTCAAACGTGTCAATTCGGTGCTTTCTTCAGCGTGCTGCCAGTCTCTGGTGATTTGCGTATCTGCCAATGGTACGAAAATAGTATTTTGTTCCGAGTGATCGTAATCCCATTCGGGACCAGGAGGAGTTTTGGCTTCCTGGGCCAGAGCGTTTTCTTTTAGCAACAAGTTCATGCTACCGAGTAGCAGCGCGATCGCCATTAGCTTACACATTTTTCTGCAAACTCCTCGTACTATACTGTTCTTCAGTGGCCAGTACCGATATGAGCAGTCACCTGCTTTCTTGTCGCAGGGCTTTGAGCGACGCCGCAAAAACTTCGTCTAGCTTTTGCCGGACCGCTTCTTTGGTGAATGCCATGGTGTAGGGATGTTCGGTATTTGCGGCATGGTAGTTACCACTCAGTCGCTGCATGGTTGCCGGTATGCGTGCGCCATGCTCCAGTAACCGATAAATGCGAGCCAATCGCCCTGCTTCGATCAGCGATGATACCCCGCCGGGTAAGAACTCTGTCTCGGACAGCCACTTTACGGTCTCGGACTTTTTGGCGCCAGAACTTACGGAATCCTCTTTGGTCACTAGCCCCTTGGCAAAAGGATGCCAGTTTCCTACCAGGTTATCGAAAGTGTGATCGAGCGCCAGCTGGCTAGTTTTGCTGTATTCCTTGTTGCCAATGACGGATATCAGTGCTTCCTCGTAAAAGGGCTTGTCACGGAAAATCCAGGTGACGAATTCTTCTTCACAACAGCCTTTCCCATCTAACTGGGGACAAGCGGTAAGATGGTCTGGCTGGCGCTTTTGCTTTTGGCGTTGCGAAAATTCGTTGTAGCTGACAAAACGAAAATCTACGCAGATAGAGCGTTTGCGAGTTTCTGTTTTGACATTGCTCCAGCCATCCCAAGCCATGGTTGCGCCCAGTTCGGTATCGAGTGCCGGATTATGCTT
>JACQUT010000280.1 GCA_016267585.1 Cyanobacteria bacterium NC_groundwater_1444_Ag_S-0.65um_54_12 | reverse complement strand
CGATCTGAACCATCCCGATCTGCGAAATCAGCTGGTAGGAGGCAAGAGTTTTGTTGCCGGTACCAGCAGCCCATTAGATGACAACGGGCACGGCACTCATGTGGCCGGAATTATTGGGGCGGAGATCGGCAACAACATTGGAGTGGCTGGTATTGCTCCCGCTTGCAAATTAATGCCGATCAAAGCATTGGATGCCGCGGGTGAAGGGAATACGAGCGATATTGTAGCTGGTTTGCTTTATGCTGCTGATGCAGGCGCTCGTATCATCAACCTCTCTTTGGGCGGTGGCGCTGGTGGCACTGCCCTGGCTAACGCCATCGAGTATGTGCAAGGCAAGGGATGCCTGGTAATTGCTGCCATGGGAAATGACGGACGTAACGCACAGGAATATCCCGCTGCTTATCCTGGAGTTATCGGGGTCGGCGCCATCAATAGCGAGGGTTCTTTGGCGGATTTTTCAAATTACGGCCGCTGGATTTCGGTAACCGCTCCCGGGGAAGGTATCTGGAGTACCCTGCCTGGTCATGAGAGTGCTCCAGCAACTCTGGCGGCGGAAACTTCTGGCTATGGTTATCTATCTGGCACTTCAATGGCGACTCCTTATGTCGCCGGCGTGGCTGCTTTACTGTCCAGCCTCTACCCGAATCTGCCGCCTGCTGCTGTCAAATTGCGCCTTGAGCGTACCGCCGATCAAATTGGGTTTCTAGGGTTCAGCACTTATTTTGGTAACGGTCGAATCAATGCGCGCCGCGCTATCCAAGGTAGTTGAACTATAGCGGTTTTAGCCATGGGAGATAGTTTCTGAGTCCACCGCAAGCTTCGGCTAGCAATCAGTGAGGTTGCCCATGGGTTATCATGGGATAAAGAGGTAGGTTTGCTCCTCTGTGAAACTCCTCGAACGGTCAATGTTGCTATTTACCGTAATGGTCACCGTGATCATTGCGGGCATTGTGATGGCCTGCTGGCTAGAATATGAACGAATCTGCCAGCAAGTAGTTCATCAGCTAGAGAATAGTGTAAACAAAGCAACTGGCTTATCAGTCCGCATAGGGGGTTTAGCTGGTCAGTGGTGGAAAGAACTGATTGTAGCGGATGTGCGTATCTATGGTTCAGCCAAGCCAAACGCGGCACTGATTGCCTTTATACCGAAGATCAAGACCAAGTATTCGCCCCTCGAAGTATTGCGTTTCGGCAAGCAACCCATTTTGATCGAACTAGTAGCGCCAGTAGTCATACTGCATCGTGATGCCAGTGGTCAGCTGAATTTTCGATTAAATCGCGGTTCCAGGAATAATGGTCCAATTCCCCGTCTTCCGAAAATCCAGCTGGTCATGCGAGATGGTACCCTGAACTGGCAAGATGATTTCGTGGCTACCGCCAGTCAACGCATCCCCTTTCGCTGTCAATTGCGGGCAGTGGCGGCCGATGTATCACTTGTCGAAGACGAGCTTCACTTCAAATTAGCGGGCCGAGACGAACGACAAACCACTTTTACTTTTAGCGGTCGGCATGATTTGGCGCACGCTACCGGAGACATTCGTTGGCACCTGACCAACTTGCCACCAGCAGATTGGTTAGGTTATCTAGCTCCTAGCTACGATTATCGGGTTCTTGTCGGTAAGGCCGACCTGGCTGCTCATCTCACTTATGCCGCTAACCCGTTTGCCATCAAGCAATTGTCTGGCCAAGCCAAGCTTCATGGAGCTTCCCTGGTTCACAAAGACCTGCAAGTTCCGGTCGAGGATTTGACTGCAGCGCTAACTTTTGATTTGCGAAAGATCGATATTCTTTCATTGTCAGCAAGAATCTTGGGCAACCAGCTCGCTGGTCATGGCTCAATTAAACTCAGCATGCCGGTTCCCCAGCTCGCTTTGAAAATCTCCGCCCCCCGGATCGAATTAGCGAGCTTGACCGGACTTTTGCCAGAATTGTCACCTTTGGGGCCAGCCGGGATCGGATCCGCTGAAATTAGCGTGCATGGTCCAGCTCATGATCCTGAAGTATTGGTACGAGCTCTTGTCGATCAAGGAGAAATAATGAAAGAGCGCCTGACCAACGGCAGAGCTTTGGTTAGATATCGAAATCTTCGGGTAGACATATCCAATTTACTGGTCCATGTGCATGGTGGTATGGCCAAGGGTTCGATCTGGTTTACCACAGCTAGGCAGCCCCGAGTCGGCGCAGTGGTCAATTTTTCGCGAGTAGCGCTCAAGCAGCTTGCTGCCCCTTACCTGCCCGGTCCTTTACCATTATCTGGCCAGGTTACCGGCAAGGTGGAAGTTACTGGCCCGGTAGAAGATTTGCTGATTCAAGGGGAAGCGCAGGCAGATGCGGCAGCTTTCAGTAATTTGCCTTTTACTGCCGCCAAAGTTCGTTTCTTGGCAGCCCGCGGAAATATTTCGTTGCCCGCTATAGCGTTAGAGCTGCCAGGGCATGGGACGCTGCTCGGAACAGGCGGCTGGAATGAAGGTGGTGATTTGGCCTTCAATTTGCAAGCACATGCCATCGAACTGGCTGATCTGCCACGCGTGGGTATTCCAGTAGATCTAACCGGAAAAGCTTCAGCTTCGCTGGCACTGGCCGGAAATCTTTTCCAGCCGGATTCGCTGGAAGCTTTTGGAGATCTCATGGCTGCCGATGGTTCAGCCTATGGTCAACCGGTCAAGGCTTTAGCTAGTAGCTATCGGTTTACTAAAGGAATACTTTACTTCGCTGGAATAACTGGCCAGGCAGCAAGCGGACAGCTAACCGGTAATGGAACAGTAGGACCGTTGAGCTTCGAACACGTCTTGCCGCCGCCCAGCGTGCACTTTGCTGTCACCATGAGAGATGCGGCACTCGTGCAGATCCCTGCCCTCATGAAGTTAAGCAATGCTGCTATCGGTAAGATGACCGGCAGAGTTAGCCTGGAAGCTGGCAAAATAAGTTATGACAGGGGGCAGTTTAGCTTATCTGGTATGTTGAACGGCCAAAAACTAAATATTTCACGTTTAGGCAGCGTTGATAATATTGCAGGTTTTT
>JACQUT010000271.1 GCA_016267585.1 Cyanobacteria bacterium NC_groundwater_1444_Ag_S-0.65um_54_12 | reverse complement strand
GAATTGGCAATGTCGGAAAGGGTGTGGGAGATGTCCTGGGTGCCGTCTCGGGAGGACTGCTTTTCTTGGACAGTTCCACAGAAGGGATTAGGCGGCTTGTAGTTGCCGGGAATGCCAGAACTATGGCAGAGCGTGCTTTGTCGGCCGAGGTTCATGAGGGTAACACTTACGAACTTCACACAGCCGAGGCCAAAAAGTATGATCGACTGGCAATGCGGTCTCTAGGCAAACCGTATCGCTATAGTTCTCGGGCATCAGGGCGATTGCCTGGAATAGCAAGTGGCGATCAGCCAAAGATGCCAAACGCAGGCTTTCAATTCTGGTTATGCGCCCGGCAGAATCACGCTGGCGCCACGAGCGCCAAATAATCCCGTAGCGCATATCCAGTATGCGGCGGTGTGATAGCAGTTCGCCATTGTTCAAACGCAACGGCTGGTTGCCGATGCTTGCTTGCAGGTGGAACCAGTTAGGCGCCACCAAGAGTGCCGGAACTGTTCCCCAACCAGCCGATTTGTCGAATATCCCTGCCACGAAAGTAGCCGGCGCCGATAAAGAGCTACCCTCGGCCAGAGCACTTCGTGAACCAAGATAGCCGTTGCCGATAGCGAACAAAGATTCTATTTCGTGCTCACGGGCTAAATTGAACCCTTCTTCTACTAGCTGCCACTGGCTATCCGCCAGTGGAACAGCATCAAGCAGGCAAATACTATCTCCGCGACAGCTAAAATCTAGCGCACCGCTCGATTGACCTTGCCCAGAGAGGGGATCCCCTTCGGCGCGCAGCGCCGGGGGAGAGTGGGCAAGGTCAATCGAGCGGTGCTCCAATGGCTGCTTTTCAAACTCGCCCAGAGCTGCTTGACAGGATAGCAGGTGCTTGAAGCTAGCCGGACCGCCTGGCAAGTGCAGCACCCCCGCCGGAACTCCGGTAGGCTCAACGCCCACCGAGACGAAAGTTGCTCCCTTGGCTTCCGGTAGCATCATCCTGGCATCACTGCCCGCAAGTCCCGCAATGTTACCAAATTCATCACCCACGACGAGAATGTCGCTCAAAGGTATCTTCTGGGGCTGTGCTATTTTTTGCAGAACCCAGGCCAGGGCGTTTCCCTTGTCGGTAAGTCCAATTTCTAGATGCTTTACATCGCTGGTAAGGCGAGCTGTCAGCAAACCCTTTTGTAGGGCGATCGCTTGTGCTAGCTCGACTACCGTTGACAATCCGCCGGCTAGACCGGCATCCGTCAAGCGTGCCTGAACAGCCATGAGTAGCCGATCAATTGCCGATTTTGGTGGATCGCTCCATTCCGGAAGGTCGATGAGGTCAATTTTGCGGCGGTTGAGGCGATCGTAGATTATGCGGATTGCCAGACCGGTCTTGGCTACCAGATTCGTGCGAATTGCCTCGGATATCTCTGTCAGCAGGCGATCTTCGTTGGCAGTAGCTTCGTAGCGCCACCAGAGCTCCGGCTCCGAGTTGCCATGGTAGCCAAATACTTCCGAGCCGCGATTTGTTGAAATGAAAAGGTTGGTCTTGTGAGGGCCGCTCATGGCATAGAGTAATTGCTGCTTTAGATTTTTCAGATTCGTGCCGGTCACTAATACCAGTAATATGCCTTGACGCAGCAAGCGTTCGATGAGGGAGCGCAATTCCGAGGTGTCTGCTTGGCGACCGATTACCGCCGTACCATCCCAGTCGAAAACGATAAGCCGAAAAGGCTTGAGAAGACTCGCTGGCAGAGCGCCTTCCCCGCTTTGGCAAGCTGCTAGACTGTTTGGCATTTCCTGCTTACCGTAACTCAGAGAGCTGCGATCGCTACATGGAGCTTTTGCCGATTTCGCTTGTAATTGAAGGTTTTTATACCGGTTGGGTAAGTTAGCTAGTAAGAGGATCGGTGGCACTCATTTGCAGTGCCCGATCCTGGAGGGGATGAGGCATGAGTCGACTGGGCTTGATCATGCTGGCGCTGGCAGTATTGCTGACCAGTTGCCGCTTACCGTTGCAGCAGCTTGCCGGCAGCAACCAGGATATTGCACTGCTTGGACGATCTTTGCTGTCTGGCATTCCGCGCACCGTGACCGGAAAGGTGATATTCCCGCAGCCCAAGGTGCAGGCTGCTACAACGGAACTAGAGGTAGCGGCCACGGTGTCACTGCTAGACACTGACAGCAACCAGACGGTAACCGCCACGAGCACCGCTGCTAGCGGACGCTTTGTATTGACGCTTCCCCCCAGCTGGCAGCCCGACCCGGATGCGATTTACTACCTGGAAGCCAACAAGGTATCGCCGCAGAACCCGTCCGGAAACAATGCGGTGCGCATGCGTACCATGCTGAAGCTGCGGGGTAACCGGCTAGCATCCATCACCGCTGGCGAGTTGGTAATCAACACATCAACTACGGCTCTTTGCATCGGATCGGCTTTGCTTGACGGCGCCAGTCCTTTTTCTAGTTTTGATTTTTCTTCATTGCTGGGTTCCGTGACGGTAGATATGACCGACAGCTATTCTCCGGTTGCTAGACTGGAGGAAAGCGACTATGACGCACTGTACCAGTTAGTAGAGGAGAGCCTGTCCGAAGAACGCGATCCAATCACTTCGATAAGCTTTGTGCCACCTGCCAGCTGGACGCGTGCCAAGAATCCGCCAATTTTCAGCGCTAGTCCAGCCGTGATAGACACAGCTAGCAGGGATGCCTCCGCTGCTGCTGCTGTTCCGACAGGTGAACAGGCGGCTGCAAGACATGACAATCCTGGCACTATTCTCGGTATTCGACCTGGGGCGCTAATCTATACGGTAGCCGGTACTACCGTACCACCACCGGGAACGCTTGCCACAAACTGGGCAATAAGCAGCCCAGGCAAAACTGCACTAGATTCTAGTGGAAATTTATATGTTATTGACCGTGGAATGCATAGCATATACCAGGTATCGCGTAGCGGCATCATCACGCTTTTTTCCGGCAATGGCTGGGCTGGCTACTCGGGGGATGGCGGGCCAGCTGTCGATGCACAATTGAATTATCCGGAAGGTATGGCGATCGATGGCGCCGGCAATACCTATATCGCTGATTATGACAACCATCGCATTCGCAAGGTCGATACGTCGGGTATCATTACCACGGTCGTCGGCAATGGCAAACTGGGCTATGCGGGCGATGGCGGAGCCGCCACCAGCGCAACGCTTTACTATCCTTCTAGCGTGACGATCGATGGCGCTGGCAACCTTTACATCGCTGATACATTTAACTTCCGCATTCGCAAGGTTGATACGTCGGGCATCATCACCACGGTCGCCGGCAATGGTACTCAAGGCTATTCGGGAGACGGAGGAGTCGCCACCAGCGCACAACTTCGGGTGCTCTCTGACGTGGCGGTAGGCAGCAATGGCGACCTCTTCATCGCTGAGAGCATCGACAATCGCATTCGCAAGGTCGATACGTCGGGTATCATTACCACGGTCGCCGGCAATGGCAAAGCGGGCTACTCGGGGGATGGCGGATCGGCTACCAGTGCACAACTCTACCAGCCATCCGGTGTGACGGTAGATGGCGAGGGTAATCTCTATATCGCGGATAACTTCAACCACCGCGTTCGCAAAGTCGATACGGCAGGCATCATCACGACAGTCGCCGGCGATGGCTCTGTAGGATACTACAAGGTCGATAGGGCAGGCGTTATCATCAAAGTGACCGACGGAATAAGTGGCTATTCGGGGGATGGCGGCTTAGCTACCAGTGCACAACTCCTTAACCCTGCTAAAGTGACGGTGGATGGTACTGGTAACCTGTATATCGCTGACGGCAACAACCATCGCATTCGCAAAGTCGATAGGGCAGGCATAATCACGACAGTCGCCGGTAATGGCAAACTGGGTTACTCGGGGGATGGCGGACCGGCTACCGGTGCGCAACTCTATGGATCCTCCGGCATCACGATAGACGACAAGGGTAATCTCTATATAGCCGATGGCAGTAGCCGGATCCATAAGGTTGATGGGGCAGGCATAATCACGACAGTCGCCGGTAATGGCAAACTGGGTTACTCGGGGGATGGCGGACCGGCTACCAGTGCGCAACTCAGTAGGCCTGCTGGCGTGGTGGTGGATAGCTCTGGCTGCCTTTACATCGCAGATACTCACAACTGCCGCATTCGCAAGATAGATACAGCGGGCGTCATAACCACGGTGGCCGGTAATGGCACATGGGGCTACTCGGGTGATGGTGGCTTAGCTATCATTGCGCAACTCTATAACCCGGCTGGCATGGCGGTTGATAGCGGCGGTAACCTTTATATCGCGGATGCCTTCAACAACCG
>JACQUT010000268.1 GCA_016267585.1 Cyanobacteria bacterium NC_groundwater_1444_Ag_S-0.65um_54_12 | reverse complement strand
CTTTGATTCAGTACTGGTAGTACTCCCGGCATCCCGGCACACACCGGACATACTTCGGTATTAGGCTCGCTGCCAAAGCGCACCGCACAACCGCAAAAAATCTTGCTGACCGTTCTTAGTTCGGCATGAACTTCCAGGCCAATGACCGTTTCGTAGTCAAACATGGTATCTCTAGCTACCCGGCTGATGCCGACAGCTCGGCATCAGTTACTAACGCGGGGCGTCGTCCGATAAAATCGTATGCTTGCTCGAAGGCATAAGCGGCACGATACAAGATGGGCTCGGAGAGCGCTGCCCCTTGTAGCTGCAATCCGATGGGCAGACCTCGATCATCGAATCCGCCATTGAAAGAGAGGGCAGGAATTCCTGCCAAGTTCGCTCCCACCGTAGCTATGTCTGCCAGGTACATGGCTAACGGATCTTCCAGCTTTTCACCTAACCGAAAAGCCGTGGTAGGACTGGTACAAGAGAGCAACAGATCGAATTTTTCGAAAGCTCGGCGATAATCTTCGCGCAATTTGGTTCTTACCAGCTGCGCTTTTTGATAGTAAGCCTCGTAATAACCAGCCGAAAGGGCATAGGTCCCGAGCATGATTCGCCGCTTTACCTCGGCGCCAAATCCCTGGGCACGCGTCTTGCGATACATGCTCGACAAATCCGGTTGCTCGCTGCGCAACCCATATTTCACCCCGTCATAGCGTGCCAGATTGGCGGAAGCTTCCGCCGTCGCTATTAGATAATAGGCCGCGATTCCGACCGCGATGGTAGGTAGCTGTGCCAGCTCTACCAGTGCCCCGTTGCTGGCGAACCAATCAGCTGCAGCGTGCACCGTACGCAAGACCGCGGGCTGAACTCCGTCTCCCAGCAGCTCAGAAATCAAACCGATACGCAAACCGGCTAGATCCCTTCCGATTTCCAGACGAACTGTCGGAATAGCTCCGGCTAGCGCGGTGGCATCTCGCGGATCGGGTCCGGCTACTGCCTCGAAAAGTAATACATTATCGGTAACATCGCGGGAAAGCGGTCCGATCTGATCGAGGCTGCTGGCATGCGCTACCAGCCCGAAGCGTGATACCAGCCCATAAGTGGGCTTCAGCCCTACGACACCGCAACAGGCAGCCGGCTGGCGAATGGAACCACCAGTATCGCTGCCCAGTGCCACTGGTACCATACCTGCTGCCACCGCTGCTGCCGAGCCGCCTGACGTGCCGCCTGGCACCCGACTTAGATCCCAGGGATTCCGGGTCAGCTGATAGGCACTGGTTTCAGTGGAAGAGCCCATGGCAAACTCGTCCAGGTTAGTCTTTCCTACGATGATTGCTCCGGCTGCCGCTAGCCGTTCTACCACCGTCGCGTCATAAGGTGGCAGGAAGTTCTGGAGGATGCGGCTGGCACAAGTGGTGGGGATGCCCCGAGTACAGAGGTTATCTTTGAGGGCCAGGGGTACGGCAGCCAAGGGACCGCCAGGCTCGCCAGCTTGGCGACGGCGATCTAGCTCACGCGCCCGCGCTAGCGCTTGCCGCTCCGTTACCGTGAGGAATGCCCCCACCTGGGGATCTAGCGCTGCTATCCGTGATAGGGCAGCTTGCACGATCTCTTCTGCCGAAAGGTCTTTCGCCATGAAACTGGCTGCAATTTCGCGAGCGGTCGCCAGGGGGAATGGCATTTGCCAGGGGCTCCTTTTACCTGATCATATAGGTAGCCATCCAGATGAAAAGATCAAGCAAATAAATGGAGTACCAGCTTCAGGACCATTGGTGGCATTGTTTGGCCAGATGAGTCATCGCACCAGGCGGATGAGATTGTTCCCATTGGCTCATTCATTCGGTTGGTTCGATTCCTGCCGTTCTGGAAATATTCCGAGATAGGTTTCGTAAACCCAGTAACGGGAATTCGCCTTTCTTCATGTCCAGGTGCTCTGTCGTCATACGTTCGCTAACGTTCTGCTCGATTCTCTTTAGCAACTTCAGATTTTTCAATGCCTGGTCTCGCTCCTTGGGGGTGGTGTTTTTGTTTCCGTCTTGCTCGACCTCTGATATTGTGTCCTTTATCTTCTTGCGGGCAGACTGCAGCCTCTGTTTTTTAAAGCGCCGGGCAAACCACCCGTCGCTGGACTGTTGCGGCAAGGCCGCGACAAGAGAGTTATCCACGCTCGCTTTTACTGAATTCATGAACTTTTCGATTGACTGGACTGTAAGTAAATTGACGTACTCGTCTCTGGCTTCCGGTGAAATCGTATCCTTGGCCAATAGGAGTATGTGCGACAAGGCTGCCGTACGGTCCACAAACTCTGAGCTCACGTCGTCGGAGTCGGAGTTGGTCTTGGCGCCCAGTAAGATAGCAAATGCCAGATCTGTAGTGAGTTGTACCTTTCGCCCGTACCCTTCTGAGCTGAGCTTGCCAGCCGAGCGATCGCGCTGCAATTCATTCAATTCCCGCTCGAAAAATGCCTTGGCCTGGTCGATGGTCGGTGGTCCAGATTGCAACAGCAGCTTGATCTGTTGTGCTTGTAATTCAGGACTGGTAACAAGAGAATCGCCGTCCAGCGATCTGGGCTCACCCTTCGGATCGCCTGAAGTCTGGGGAACCTTGACGGACGGCTGACCGGTACACAAGCTGGGTGGCTTGTTCCCATTGATCTGCCCGATGGCATCTCGTAAACACATGTTATTCTTCCTCATTGCACAACAGCATTTTTGTCAGTGTGGCATACTGGCACTGCTGGTATTTTTGCGCGCCCATGATCATGGGCATCGTCCGCGCTGGCTTGCTAGTTGCTTGAAGGAACCTGGCAAATAGGGTTAAGGTTTTCTATAGCGCAGGAGTTAGCGATCTCTTGAGACCGAAAGCCCGGCATGTCTGAAAAGATCAAGCAAATGGGCTTTAGCTTGTTATACCGCCCGAGGCGGTCTGACTCGCGCTAGTCGATCACCGATTCGTTCCTTTTCGACTTCCAGATCGAAGTCTGCTTGGAGCCGGATCCAGAATTCGGGACTATTTCCGAAGTATTTGGCCAGCAGAAGCGCCGTCTCGGCCGTGATACCGCGTTTCCCGAGCACGATTTCATTTATCCGTTTGAACGGGATGCCCAGGTCCGAGGCAAGCTGGGTCTGGCTGATCCCGAGTGGTTTCAAGAAGTCCTCGGAAAGGTGTTCTCCAGGATGGATGGGGCCAAAAGCTTTGAGCAACTCGACCTCCGGATTAATGGTAGTCGATGATCTCGACTTCATGCGCATCACCATCATGCCAATCGAAACAGATGCGCCATTGGTCATTGATCCTTATACTATACCGGCCTTCACTATCTCCGGTAAGAGCCTCGAGTCGGTTTCCGGGCGGTATACGGAGATCATCTAAATTTACCGACACGTGAATTTGCCTGAGCTTTCGATGGGCTACTCGCAAAATGTCAGGTGGCAAACGACGTACCGACTCTCTATTAAAGACCCTCGCCGATTCTCTATCCTTGAATGACCGGATCATTATCAAGTTTATACCATAATAAGGTATACCGTCAACCGACTAAAGTGCCCCGGTACCCCAAAAATCGCGACGACGTTCCACTTATCGCTGAACACCAATTGCTTCATCTTACGCCGCGATCTTGGGTCAGTGTGGCATACTGGCACTGCTGGTATTTTTGCGCGCCCATGATCATG
>JACQUT010000266.1 GCA_016267585.1 Cyanobacteria bacterium NC_groundwater_1444_Ag_S-0.65um_54_12 | reverse complement strand
GTGTGGGTTAGACTCCGGCAGCAGGACTCGAACCTGCGACCCGCTGATTACATTTTGTTACAGTCCCTGGCTCTCCCTAGAACCGCTTGACCGACCGGGTCATTTCTGCCCGGTTCTACACCTTTTCTTCGTCGGCTGACGCCAGTTATTCGTGTAGTTCAGATCATGCCATCACCTCTGGGAGGTGCTCCTTGGTGATCGTTACGGCCCTGGTTGTTACCCAGTGCCCCGGCGTTGCCCCCTGCGGGGTGTCCACCGGTATTCGGAGTTTTCACTGAGCCTCGCAACTCAATGCTGCTAACACAGTCAGCTGCTCTACCGACTGAGCTATGCCGGAATGTCAAGTAAGATGGTAGCAACAGCTGAAGTCGATTGTCAATCTACTTTGTCACATATTAAGCAAAGGGATTGTGCGCACATTCCTCGACAACCGTGGTATTAGGCCCGTGACCAGGGAAAAGTAAGGTTTCTGGGGGCAAACGTAAAATTTTTTCGCGGACTGTAACGAGCTGGCACAGATAATTTGCCGATCCAGCGCCGGATCGTCCGATCGATCCAGCAAAAAGGGTATCGCCGACAAAACATCCACCGGGGAAAAGATAACAGCGACCACCAACAGTATGACCGGGCGTTGCGATCACCTGTAGCGCGCTGTCAGCGATAGCTAGCTGCAGGCCACCGGGAGCGCTGTGGAAAGGTTCTTGGGGTATGCCAGCCGGTAATAGCACGAGATCTTCCGCGCCAAGCAATACCGGCACTTGATACGTCCGAGCGATGACTGGTGCTGCTGCTACATGATCACGGTGACCATGGGTTATGACCACGTAACGGACAATCAGGTCATTGGCTGCTATGGCGTGCAGTATTTCCGCTGGCTGAAATCCGGGATCGATCACCACCGCCTCGCGTTGTTCGCTGTGCCAAAGCAAATGGGTGTTGGATATGAATCCTGCCGTATCGCGCAGTGCCATGCTGCAAACCCGCCAATTTCCGGTAGCTGGTGGGTGGGGTGCGGGTTGCCATTCACCATGGGCCAGATCGAGCAATGGTCCGCTACGCAGCTCCAGAACGCTGGCTAATGCATGAATAACTTCTTCGTCAGGTATCAAGCGATAGGATTCGATTTCTGCTAGCTGGCTAGTTGTCAGAGCGATTTGCTCGGCGATATCCGCAAATGACAATTCTCTGCCTTGGCGAGCCTTTTTTATGACATCGCCAAATTCGTCTTCTAACATCATTTTGCGCATGTTAAGATTCTCTAGAGAATGGGGGGCAACGTCATAGCACGTGTGCAATCCCTGGCTACGGCAGAAGCAAAGGAGTAGAGTCCCATGACCGTCATGTCGCCAGTAAACAGAATAGCAGAGCTGCTGGGCAAAGCGGGAGAAGATTTGCTAGCTTATCGCTGCAAAGGTATCGATAAGTCATTATTGCATTTACCAGGATCGGATTTTGTCGAACGGGTACTGATTGGTTCGGATCGCCCCGTTCCGGTTCTGAACAATTTGCAACGTCTTTTCAATTCAGGCCGACTAGCCGGTACTGGCTACCTTTCCATCTTGCCTGTCGATCAGGGTATCGAGCATAGTGCTGGTGCTTCTTTCGCAAAGAACCCTCGCTATTTCGATCCAGAGAATATCGTACGCTTGGCGAAAGAGGGCGGTTGCAATGCCGTCGCTTCCACCTTTGGCGTGCTAGCATCAGTAGCTCGCAAGTATGCGCACCAGATACCATTCATCGTCAAGATCAATCACAATGAGTTTCTTTCCTATCCTAATGCTTACGATCAGGTAATGTTCGGGACGGTCAAGGAAGCTTACAACTTGGGGGCGGTAGCGGTAGGGTCTACTATTTATTTCGGATCTCCAGAATCACGGCGCCAAATAGTCGAGACGGCTCAAGCCTTTGAATTGGCCCATGAGCTGGGAATGGCGACTGTCCTGTGGTGCTACATCAGAAATGCTGCCTTCAAGGTAAATGGTGTCGATTACCATACGGCCATGGACCTCACCGGCCAAGCCAACCATCTGGGGGTTACCATAAAGGCGGATATCGTCAAACAAAAGGCACCAGAAGTTTTCAGTTCCGGCTTTGAAACCCTAAATTTCGGAAAGATCGACAAGAAAGTATTTAGCGAGTTGGCTTGCGATCATCCCATTGAAATGACTCGTTATCAAGTTGCTAACTGCTACATGGGTCGTGTTGGCTTGATCAATAGCGGTGGAGCAAGCTCTGGAGCCAGTGACCTGGCCGAGGCCGTTCGTACTGCTGTCATAAACAAGCGTGCTGGAGGCATGGGGTTGATTTCTGGGCGCAAAGCATTCCAGCGCCCGCTGGAAGAAGGCATCCGTTTGCTGAACGCCATTCAAGATGTTTACTTGAATAAAGACATTACCATCGCCTGATAATACCAGGGCGCTAACCGAGTGCTCACGGGCACCCGGTTAGCGCCCTTGGCAATTTTCGGTGAGACGAACGTAAATGCCCGGATTCTTTCGCAAGAAGTTAGTCATTCCACGCCTGGGAATACGGTAAACCGTACCGGGGCTGGCAGCGCGCAGTGTGTATAGACCTATGCCACCGTTCAGTAAACGTATGATTTCGCCCGAAAAATCTCCTTTGACTAGCATCTCGATCTGGCGACCTTCCTGCAAAACCTCTACCTGTCCCTCGGCGACCAAGTAACAATAGTGCATTCGCTCACCCTCTTTAGCCAGCAGGTTGCCCTCGGTTATCTCGATGTCTTCCATGATGCTTTGAAGCTGGGTTTTTTGGGTAGCAGTGAGCTGGCAGAAAGCAGCACTGTTACCCAGGAGATCCCAGGATACCAGCTTGCGTACTCGAGCCAAGCGGCGTAAGGAACCCATGATCTCCGTACCGCGAAGGAAATAAAGAAAATCGTGCCGGGCCATGGCCAGTACTTCGAGATCGGTCTTGGCATAAACATCAGCTGTGCGAAGTATGTCCAATACCAGGGCGGTTTCGCCAAAATAGTCATAGGGACCGTAGATCTTGCCCGCACGATCGCCGGAACCATCGCTTTGCACGATAGCTTTGCCCCGCATTATGACGTAAAACCGATCTCCGCGGGTTCCTTTGGCAATGACCCGTTCACCTGCCTTGAACCGCTGACGATGTATCATCGAATATAATTCTGCGGCTTTGCTCATGGGGAAATCGCGAAATAAATCCACTCTTGAAAGAATATCGAGAATTTCTTGCGTCTCTGAATGAGTTTCCTGATATTCTCCCAGAACAACTGTCTTTTCCAGACCAGCTGGGGC
>JACQUT010000286.1 GCA_016267585.1 Cyanobacteria bacterium NC_groundwater_1444_Ag_S-0.65um_54_12 | reverse complement strand
CGTCTGATCCGCTCGCTGGCCAATCTGGGTGAGCTGACAGCTGATATTGCGGCTGCGCCAAACTTGCGGCTAGCCTTGCGCCCGATTTTACTTCAGCTGCTCCGCGAACTGGGTATCGAACAAGGGGCGATTTACGAGCGAAAGGCTAGCGGTGCGCGACGGTTAGAGTTGCTGGCTGCCGTAGGGGTAGCAGATAGCGGATCTATTCTGATCTTGCCGGAAAATATCGAACAGCAATGGCTCAGGGGTGAGGCGCCACTTTTCACGGTTGGCGATCGCCCCAGGCGGCAACTAGAGCAGCTGATAGCGAAAAATAGTAGTCTCAACGGCCCGACTGCCTGGCAAGTCGGGATACCGTTAGCGGTACGCGGTATGGTTTATGGCCTGGTTCTGCTCGGCTCCAAGCGCGACCGTTTCCCCTACACGCCGCTGGAACTCAACGTGCTTTCGATCATGAGCCAACAGCTGGCAGTAGCGTGGCATTGTCGTAGCCAACAAACCGAACGTGCTTTTGCCAGAAACGAACTGCACCAGTTCCAGCAAATTGCTCAGAAAATCCACAGCACCTTGAAGCCCGCGGTCCTGAACCGTTTATTGCTCTGCGAAGCAGTCAGCCTTACTGCTGCCCGTTGCGGTTTACTTTTTACCTATGATGAAATCGACCATGAGCTGCAATTAGCCGAGTCCTTCAATTATCCCTGCGAAGAATGGCCGGTGGAACAGTGCTTATCAGTCACTGGAAGCTGGTTGGAGCTGGTGGTCACCGGTAAAGCCGGACAAATCTTTGAAGCTGGTGGTCGGCCACCCGGTAGTGCCATGCAATGTCTTTCCTCCATGGCAGTACCGATTTTGGTGCGGCGCGCTTCACCGCGAACTTCACTCATGCCAGACGAGCTCACGGTCGCTGAAATGCCGGTAGCTGGTGTGCTGTGCCTATTCGACAAAGAAGAACGTTTCGGTATCGGTTCTTTTGGTGCGGATGATCTGGAGGCACTGACTGCCCTGGCAGCCACCGGTGGAGTTGCCATGGAAAATGCTCGACTCTACGAGCAAGCCACCGTGGACAGCTTGACTCGCTTGTTCATACGTCGCTTCTTTGAACAGAAACTCACTGATGAGCTACTACGCAATCAGCGCAATAACACTTCACTGGCTTTATTGTTGCTCGATATCGACCATTTCAAGGCATTCAACGACACCTACGGGCATCAGCTAGGAGATCAAGTTTTGCGGCAGGTATCCCAGATCTTGGCGCGCAGCGTCAGAGATGATATAGATATTCCTGCCAGGTACGGCGGTGAAGAGCTAGTAGCCCTTTTGCCAGAAACTGAACTGTCGGAGGCTAAACTAGTAGCTGAACGAATCCGCGAGGCGATCGCCCAGCAAGCTATCCCTGGTCCCAAAGGAGCATTCTTGCAGGTTACTGTCTCAATAGGAGTCGCCACTTATCCTGATCACGCTTGCGATGGAGCAAGTCTGATCGCAGCGGCGGACAATGCGCTTTACAAATCGAAGCGCAGTGGCCGGAACTGTGTCTCGGTTTGCCAACAATTCTTATCGTAATACTCGACACTAAGAGGTGTACCACCAAATGTTCAATGTTGACAGCTTATTTTCCACTATCACCTGGTTTTCTATCGTTTCTTCGCTAATAGTTTTGCTATTTTCTGGTGGCTTGACGGGCTGGGTATTGCGTCGGCCTGCCGGTACCGCGCGCATGCAAGAGATAGCTTGTGCCATCCAAGAAGGAGCGCGGGCTTACCTGAATCGGCAGTACGGCACCATCGCCGTCGTGGCGCTGGTATTGGCTATCTTGATTGCCACTTTCTTTAACCGCCCCGACGATTTGTGGCATGGCCTGATACCAGCGCTTGGTTTTTTGGTCGGAGCCACTTTCAGCGGCGTAGCCGGTTACGTCGGAATGAATATCTCGGTGCGTGCCAATGTCCGAACGGCAGCGGCAGCTGAACTGGGCCTGAAGGAAGCGCTGCAAGTGGCTTTTCGGGGCGGTGCGGTAACGGGTTTTGCCATAGTGGGCCTGGGATTGCTCGGGCTATCAGCTTTCTTCGCTGTATTGTTCCTGCCCTATCAACCGGGAGATCATCACCACGAGCTGTTTAACCTCGCCATCGAGGGAATGGGGTTCGGTGCGAGCCTGATCTCGTTATTTGCCCGGGTAGGCGGCGGGATATTCACCAAAGCCGCGGATGTCGGTGGTGATCTGGTCGGAAAAGTGGAAGCCGGTATTCCGGAAGACGATCCGCGCAACCCGGCCACTATTGCCGATAACGTGGGGGACAACGTGGGTGATTGCGCCGGAATGGGGGCCGATCTCTTCGAGACCTATGTCGTCACGATGATAGCTGCCATGTTGCTAGGACAGATGGCTTTTCCAGCGGATACCCGGATTGGGGTAGCCTTGCCTTTGGCCTTTGGCGGTGCGGCAATTGTCGCTTCGCTAATCGGGCAATTCTTTGTACGGTTGGGTAGTAATCAAAACATCATGGGTGCCCTCTACAAAGGTCTCTTTGCCACGGCGGCGGTGGCCGCCGGGCTTTTTTGGTGGATCAATCAGCTGATCACCGGCCAGATTGGCTTCTTTTTGGCCGGTCTGATCGGTCTGGCCGTGATGATGCTCATCACGGTGATAACCGAGTACTACACATCTACCAAGTTTCGGCCAGTCAAGAAGATTGCGGAAGCATCACAAACCGGTCCGGCAACCAATATCATCGCTGGCTTGGCGGTAGGTATGGAATCCACCCTGCTGCCGGTACTGGTCATCGTCGGCGGTATTGCCGGCGCCTATTTCCTTACCGAACAGCTAGCCGAACTCTATGCGGCAACCTCACACCTCATCATGGGAGCTTACGGGATTGCCATTGCAGCCGTAGGCATGCTCTCGGCTGCCGGTATGGTAGTGGCTATCGATTCCTACGGCCCGATTACCGACAATGCCGGCGGCATTGCCGAGATGAGCAAGCTGCCCCCCCATGTGCGGCAGATAACCGACGCACTGGATGCCGTAGGCAATACCACCAAGGCAGTTACCAAAGGTTATGCTATCGGCTCGGCTGGGCTGGGCGCTTTGGCCCTCTTCATCACTTTTACTCAGAAAGTGGCCTTGGAGGGACAGACCAATGCCGCACTGAAGAATATCACCTATAGCCTGCAAGATCCCTACGTGATCACGGGGCTCTTCATCGGGGCCATGATCCCCTTTCTGGCTTCATCGCTTTTCATGAACGCGGTGGGCAAAGCGGCACAGTCCGTCATAGTAGAGGTACGGCGCCAGTTTCGCGAAATGCCAGGGATCATGAATGGTACCCAGAAGCCGGATTATGGCAGAGCAGTAGATCTAGTTACCCGGGCAGCCATTCGCGAAATGCTTCCGCCCGGAGTGATCGCGATAGCCGCGCCGATATTAGCTTCGCTGATCAGCGTTCGCATGCTGGGTGGCCT
>JACQUT010000263.1 GCA_016267585.1 Cyanobacteria bacterium NC_groundwater_1444_Ag_S-0.65um_54_12 | reverse complement strand
GCAGGTCTGGGCGCCATAGAAGTTGCTTTTACGACACCAGGTGCGGTTGTTGCCATCGCTGAACTGGTCAGCACTCGGCGTGGATTGGTAGGTGCCGGCACCGTGTTGCAAGTGGAGCAGGCCAAAGCAGCCTTGGCAGCCGGTGCAAGTTTCTTGGTGGCTCCGGTCGATTCCGGCATTTTGTTAGAGCATGCGCATGCTGCTGGTGCAGTTGCCATCGTGGGGGGACTCACTCCACAGGAGATCTGGAATGTTCATGCTTTGGGAGCTGACTTCGTCAAGGTTTTCCCGGTACGTGCCATGGGTGGGCCGAACTATCTACGGGATTTACTAGCTCCCTTCCCGGATCTTCGCCTCCTGGTATCGGGTGGCGTGGATGCTGCCAATTATCGCGAATATCTGGCTGCTGGCGCGCAACTGGTAGCCTTGGGCTCTACTCTCACCCCGCCTGCTTTGGTAGCCAAGCAAGATTGGCAAGGGATAATCGAACATGTACGCGGCACCATGGGTGTGACTCGCGACGGGACTCCTGGTCGAGTTCCGTGATCAGTTACCTTGGTGTGGCCTACGCTTGCGTGGCGCGGAGGTATCTTGCCGGTCACTAGCTTTTTCGCGACCCAAGAAGCGGCCCCAAAAATCGATGGGCCTTGGCGTTTCCGGGTTGACTGGCTTGCGTAGCGCCGACGGAGCGGAATTTTCTGGGCGCGCTGTAGCGCTAGTTGGTCCGCCAGGTGATTTGGCGCCTTTTAGCATGCTCACCACCATTTGCTGTAGCTCGTGATTTTGCGCTTTGATGCGTTCGAGCTCACCGGCTGCATGAGCATCGGTTTTCCCCACAGCAGAATGTAGACCAGCCACTAGTTGAACGATCTGATGTTGACGTTGTGCCAAACGGGTATTCTCTTCCTTGAGAGCGACAATTTCTTCGCGATAAGTCAGAGATCCCTGAGCTGCTGCTGCCAGTGCACGATCTACCTCTTGATAAAGTTGTTTTATCAACATATTTCGTTCTTCTGGTGCGCTGGCTTGCAGCTTTTCGAGTTGTTGGCGCAGAACGGTAAAATTGGCTTCACCGCGATCCAGGCGAACTTTGAGTTCATTCAAATCGCACAAGACACGCTGTTTCAAGATGTCAAGCGCCTCATTGGCTGCGATCTGACCATAAATGGTATCGAGAGCTTGCGCTTGTTTTTCTTCCGCACGCTCCAGGCGCTGGCCAAAGGTTGCCAGGAGGGATTTTGTTTCATTCAATTGTCTTACCAGCAGAGAGCTGTCATTCTCGGCCGTTAATTGGTTTGTTTTGATGTCAAAAGCTAGCTGTGCGATGGCGGCACGTCTTTCTGCTGATTCGCGCAGCATGTTGGCTTCTTGTTTGCGGATGCCTTCCGGTAGCTGCTCGCATGCCAGACTTAGCTCTTTGCGCAGATCGTTCTGTCCCGTTTCTTGATAGTGCAAATCCGCGCGTAAGACTTCAAGCGCTGTACTCAAACGCTCTTGGGCCAGTTGCGAATCATTGATCTGACTTTCCAGCTTGCGAGGAACTCCTTCTAGCTGATCTTTCAACTGCAGGATACCTTCGGTCGCTTTGGCTTCTGCTTGTCTGAACTTCAATATGGCGGATGCCAGCTCGTTGGCTAGTTCGTTTTTGCTCTCCAGCATCAATGCTAGATCATGTTCACGTTTGTCCTGTAACTCCTGAAATTGCCCCAGCAGCTCACGAAAGTTCGCTTGTTGCTGGTCAAAAGTCTCATTATGCAAAATCTCTGCTTCGCGCAATAAATCCTGCAAGCGAGCAGACAGGCGATCGCCCTCTTTGTTGACCAGTGCCAGAGCTTCGCTTTTGGTGATCAGAACATCGCCAGGATTAACGGTTTTCTGCCGGCGAAATACTGGGTTGGCGCCTTTGGTGACGTTCGTTGCGCTGGCAAAATCTCCAACGTCTGTTTCTTTGCTCGGGGGTTCTGGCAATGGAGCGGCATCCGGACTCGCAGCATCGGCATTCAGTTCTACCAATTTGGTGCCTATCGCGTCGAGCGCATCCAAATAATCCGGAGTATGACAATCACCCAAGGGCGGATCTACGCGCTGCGGGACAGGTTTCGGCCAAGGTGACCGCCAAGTTGACTCGCCACGACGGCGAGACTGCCTGGACCGTCGCAGAAACAGCAATAGACTGATTGCAATCCCCACTGCCAAGGCTATGGGCCAGGCTATGGCTTCCGGGTTCGCCGTGGCAACTGGTTCTACGGCGTTTGCCGGCATGCTGAGAGCTAATACTCCCAATCCCAAGCCATAGATCATGCGTGAAAACACTCCCAAACTTTCGCCAAACATAATTACCGTATTCGGATTGCGCTAACGCCCGAGGCGTGGCAATCGCGTCGCTTCGCCTTGCCAGAATAGCGTGCCCCAAAGCGGTTCTTCGAGATTAATAGAACTGTCGTTCACCGGAGATCTCAACTGCAGAGAGAATGCTGCTCCTAGATACTCGATATGGCTCTCGGCACGGCCCGTACGAATAATGTTATTTCGCATGGCTCTGACGATACGCCAGATCTCTTGTTCTCCTTTTTTGTACCCTACAAATTCTTGAAAAAACTTGACCATGATGGCGAGAGCAAATTCATCGCGCCACGCTGCCGGTAGTTCGACTTCTAGCTGTTCTCTCTCTATCAGCTCATCTTGCAAATAAACTCGCAAAATAGTCTGGAGACTGCCGATTCGACCAGCATAGAGCAGGCCAGCATGCTCGGTATCAGGGACCAGCTTGAGATTGGCGTGAGGTAATCGTTCCATCCAACGCTCTAGCGCGTAGCGCGAACCGCCCATGCGCGCATGGGCCGTATCCGTCAGGACAACCAGGCACCAGACAAAAATTACTAGTCTTGTCGCCATCGCTTTTTATTTTCTTCGAGCGCGCGGCCGGTCGGGCAGAGCTGGAGCAAAGGGCAATCGGGGCAGTCTGGTTTTTTGGCATGGCAGATTCTGCGGCCATGCCAAATTAGCTGGTGATGAGCGGCTGACCAGTAGGCTTTTGGAATAATCGCCTGCAACTCCTGTTCCGTACCTTTCACGCTAGCTGATCGAGCCAGGCCCAAGCGATGGGAAACCCGAAAGACATGGGTATCGACGGCAATCGCCGGCCTGGCAAAGGCGTTGGCCAGCATGACATTGGCCGTCTTGCGACCCACACCAGGTAAACGAAGCAACGCTTCAAAGTTATCAGGAACCTGGCTTCCATGCGAGGAGACCAGGATCTGGCTGCTCTCGACGATGTGGCGGGCCTTGGCACGTGCCAGTCCACAAGAGCGAATCTCGGGCTCCAGCTCTGCGGCGGTCAGCGCAGCAAAATCCGCTGGTGTGCGATAGCGCTGGAAAAGTTTGGCGGTAATCTGATTGACTCGCACATCGGTGCACTGGGCAGAAAGAATGACAGCAACCAGCAATTGAAAAACTGTCTCATACTCCAAGGCAGTGCGTGCTTCTGGATAGGTTTTTCCCAGAATTCGCAGTATGTTTTCGCGACGTTCTTCTTCTGTCACAATAACGATCCTTAGTCCGTTCGAAAAGTCATGATAAGAAAGTTTATATGTTAACGCAATCATGACACGAGCAATGGTTTCTCGAATTGAAACAAACAGGCAGCGTAAGCTTTTTATCCCTTTACTCGGTCGCTCACCAGTGCGGCTGGATACGGAGCGAAGGCGCACCATGGCCATTGCTCGGTCCGAGATTGGCAAAGCAGTGGTCAGAGCGGTTTGGCGTACCAGGGGTGGAACTATTCCAGTAGAACAGATCTTTCGTCCGGGTCGCCTGGCAGAAGTCTGGATCAACAAAGTGGAACCGCACAACTACGCGATCGCCCAGCTCTGCCGCGAGATCGCCAAGGCGCGTCATGAGATTCGCATGCACGTGTATGCTATCGATACCGGTTCGGAAGCTTGGCAACAGGTATACAATGCCTTGGTCAAGAAACAGCGCGAGCTGCCGGACTTCAAGATCTTCATCGTGTATCGGGGCGATTATTTTCCCTATTATACGCGCCTAAAAGAACACCTTGCCGCATCCGG
>JACQUT010000264.1 GCA_016267585.1 Cyanobacteria bacterium NC_groundwater_1444_Ag_S-0.65um_54_12 | reverse complement strand
GTTACATGTAGCACGCACGGTCGCCCGTCGTGCCGAACGACTGGTGGTAAGCTTGCAGGCAGCCGAGAGGCTGGATCTCGGAATACTCGAGTATTTGAATCGCTTGTCGGACTATCTTTTTGTTTTGGCGCGCTATGTTAACCAGCAACTCGGCACTCCAGATTGGCCAGCTGCTGATGATTCATTGCCGCCAGTGGTAAAATGAAGGCGCACAAAAAAGGAGACCCGTAATGAAGTTGTTCTTGGACACTGGAAACAGCGACGAAATTCGCACCGCTAGCGCTTGGGGGCAAATAGATGGCGTAACAACCAATCCCTCGCTGATCGCCAAGGAAAGGACCAGTTTCAAAGAACTCATCTTGGAAATCTGCCATCTGGTAGAAGGACCAGTCAGCGTCGAAGCACTCGCCCCGGATTTCGAGGGAATGATGCGCGAAGCGCGCGAGTATGCCGGCTGGGCTTCTAACGTGGTGATCAAGTTGCCACTGACCATCGAGGGTCTCAAAGCAGCCAGAGCCTGCAAGGTAGCAGAGATTCGGACCAACATCACGCTCTGTTTCAGTGCCAATCAAGCACTGTTGGCTGCCAGAGCCGGTGCCAGCTTCGTGAGTCCCTTCGTCGGAAGAGTTGATGATGAAGGTTGGGATGGGATGAAACTGATCGAGGAGATCATTCAGATCTATGCTAACTATGATTTCGATACTGAGATTTTGGTGGCATCGGTACGTCATCCGCTGCATGTCACCGAGGCGGCCAAGCTAGGTGCTGACGTCTGTACTATGCCGTTGAAAATTCTGAAGCAGCTGTATCATCACCCCTTGACCGATGTCGGTATCGAGAAATTCATGAAGGACTGGGAAGGGCAGCGCCAGCTCGTGCGCTGAGTCGCAGCGCCCCGGGATACCTGCGCCCGTTGAATTCTCTGCTCTGATGCCGGATTGCATGGCCAGCTTCGTGAGAATTGCCGCGGCAAGCTTGGAGGGAGATGCCTGTGCCGTGGCCTGCCGCTTGCTAGGTGCTCGCCTGGTGCGGGTCACCGAGCAAGGCGTGCGTAGTGGCTTCATCGTGGAAACCGAGGCTTATCGCCAAGGCGATCCGGCCAGCCATTCTTGCCGAGGAACGACTCCGCGCAACCATAGCATGTTCGAGCGACCCGGCATCGCCTATGTTTATTTCACCTATGGCAATCACTTTTGCCTCAATGTAGTCTGCGAGCCGCCAGGCATAGGGGCCGCAGTGTTGCTCCGCGCTCTGGAGCCAGAGCTGGGAAAAGCGGAGATGGCCAGCGCGCGCGGTGGCCGGGAACGCGATCTCACAAACGGACCGGGACGTCTTTGCCAAGCGCTGTCCATCGATCGCACGCTCGATGGCACGGATTTGCTGTCCAGCGACGAGCTTTTTCTGGCGGCCGGCCCGGTAATCCCCCAAGACGCCATTGTCGCGACTACGCGTATCGGCATCTCGCAGGGACAAGATCGCCCTTGGCGGTTTTTGTTGCCGGCCAACCCTTGGGTATCCAGACCGCTGCCGCAAGGTGGCGGCCGACTCGGAACAAATCCCGGCACCACCGCCACCGCGTCCCCATGACAGTAGCTGATACCGCTCGCCTGCTGGCAGCGTTGGCTGCAGAGGAACGGCATGCCTACTGCGATTTACAGGGTCGTCATGCCCGTTTTTCCGAGTTCATGCAAATGCAAATCAGCGAGCTGTCAGGTCAATTGCTGACCAATACGCAGCGTGCTCGACTCGAGCAACTGCATGGCAAGTTTGCCATGTACCGCCAGCTCGATCTTTTGGCGCGCCGTGAACTCATCGGGCGGATCCGCGCAGTTTTACCCTCGCTTATCGTCGGTAACTCCGAGCTATCAGCCAGTTCGGCAACCAACAAAGTTCCGGAAGCTGACCAGCCAGCAGCGGAAGCTGTGCCATCATACGTCGAGAATTGGCCGCTAGCTGGCCGGATAAAAGGAATAGGCCCTTATCTGCAAAGTATGCTGGAACGTCTGGGGATCCGTACCGTACGCGAACTGCTCGCCCACTATCCACGCCATTATCTGGATTACCAGCACCGAGTCTCGCTACGCGATTTGCGGCCCGGTGCCACGGTAACTATCTGGGGCGTGCTCCGGCGGGTAGAAGTATTCTCCCCGGAACGCCGGCCTAACCTGACTATCTGTACGCTTTGGATCAGCGACGAAACCGGCAAGGTGTCAGCACGTTGGTTCATGGGTCATACTACCCAAGCGCAGCGCGAAACCTGGAAGAAGCGTTTCCCGCTGGGACACGGGATCATACTTTCTGGTGAGGCGAAAATCGATTCTTATGGCAAATACCTGGTCTTTGAACGTCCGGAAACCGAGGTCATCGGTCCGGGGGAAGACGTAGCTGGCGCTGATAGCCTGCATGTGGGGCGTATTGTGCCGGTTTATGCCCTCACCGAGGGATTGCAGCAAAAAACCCTGCGCCGCATCATTCATCAATTGCTGGTGGATTTGCAATCACAACTGCGCGAGACATTGCCGGGAGCTTTACGTCGACAGTATGGGCTTTGCGATCGCCCAGCTGCGCTCAAAAGTATCCATTTCCCCGCGAGCTTGGCCGAGCGAGACACGGCGCGCCACCGGCTGATTTTCGAGGAACTTTTCTGGCTGCAGCTAGGTTTGGCTTTCAAACGCACCCAGCTGGCAAGACAGACTACCGCTCTGTCACTGCCACCCAAGAACGGTGGCATGGTTGAACAGCTACTGGCAACTTTACCTTTCGAGCTGACCGGAGCGCAAAAGCGTGCTTTTTCCGAAATTCGCCAAGATCTGGCCAATGACACGCCTATGAATCGTCTCGTGCAGGGCGATGTCGGATCTGGCAAGACCGTAGTCGCTCTCCTGGCCTTACTGGTGGCGCTGGACAACGGTTATCAGAGCGTTCTGATGGCCCCTACCGAGATTCTGGCCGAACAGCATTTTCAGACTTGCCAGGAGCTTTTGCGGCCACTCGGAATAGAAATCGCGTTGTTGCTAGGCAAGCAATCCAAACGCGATCGCGAGATTTATCTGCGCGCCTTGCAAACTGGTTTTTGCCCGATCGCAATAGGCACCCATGCGTTGATTCAAGCGGGTGTCGAGTTCCAACGCTTGGGACTGGCCATCATCGACGAACAGCATCGTTTCGGAGTGCGTCAACGTGCGCTGTTGCGGGCCAAAGGCCAAAATGTAGAAGTGTTGACGATGACGGCTACACCCATTCCGCGCACGCTGGCCATGGTACTTTACGGCGACCTCGACGTCTCGTTGATCGACGAACTGCCACCCGGTCGCCAGCCGGTCCTGACGCACTGGTCAACTGGCCGCAACGGGCACCGGCAAGCTTGGGAGCTGATAGCAAACGCGTCTCGGCAAGGGCACCAGGCTTACATAGTGTTTCCTCTGGTCGCGGAATCCGAAAAACTGGACCTTAGAGCTGCCACCTGCGAATACGAGCGGCTCAGGACCAAGGAGTTGAAGGACTTCCGTCTGGGCCTGCTGCACGGGCAAATGGCGGCAGAGGAAAAAGAGACCGTCATCGGTGCTTTCCGCAGACAAGAGCTAGACGTACTGGTTGCCACGACCGTGATCGAAGTCGGGGTGGATGTGCCCAACGCCACGGTCATGGTGATCGAAAATGCTGAACGCTTCGGGCTTTCCCAGCTGCACCAGCTACGGGGGCGAGTAGGGCGTGGTGCCGCGGCGAGCCATTGCATTCTCTTGACGGACAGCCGGGCATCAGATGCTACCAGATCACGCATGGAAATCATGTGTGCTACCCAAAATGGCTTCAGCATCGCCGAAAAGGATCTCGAGCTACGAGGACCTGGCGAGTTCCTTGGCGCCAGGCAAAGCGGCTTGCCTGATTTGGTTCTTGCCAATTTGGCAACCGACGGAAAGCTTCTCGAAGCGGCCCGCACCGCGGCCCAGCAAATCATAGCCCATGATCCAGAGCTTACCGCCCAGCCCGATCTTAAAGCTGGCATGCTAGCTGCTTACGCCCAGCACCTGGATTTTTTGGGTGTCGGCTGATGCGGATCATCGGGGGTAAGCACCGCGGTCGCGTGCTAAAGCGGATCGCTGGCGCTGAACTCAGGCCGACTACTTCGCTAGTGCGCGAAGCGCTCTTCGCCATTATCGGTCCGCTGATTAAAGATGCTACCGTACTGGAGCTATTTGCCGGTACCGGAGCCAGCAGTTTAGAGGCCCTTTCCCGCGGCGCCTCCCAGGTTATTGCGGTAGAGCGATCAGACCAAGCCTGTGCGGGAATATTGGCCAATGCACGAATGCTGGGCGTCAGCGCACGCCTGCAAGTCATCCATGGAGAGGTAGCACGTGCCATTACTCGCCTTTTGAGCGAGCCAGCACGTTTTACCGTCATTTTTGCCGATCCACCGTATGCTTTCGCCCACTGGGAGAGCTGCTGGGATAGGTTACCGGACCTGCTGGCACCAGGAGGGCTACTGGTAGTCGAGCATGCCGCCGCTGACGTGTTGCCGCCTGGTCCTGCCAAGCTTGGCGAGCCACGGCTTTATTGCTACGGAAAAACCCGGCTGGCGGTATTCCGCTCGCTCGCCGCCACCGGCAAGCGAGCCACTGCAACGTGACACCCTTCGCTTTTGCCCGTACCTATACCACCGCAGAAAAACCACCGGTGGTCATTCCATTTCGTGATACGCCGCCAGCTACCAAAGCCGGCGCGCTTTACGGAATGCATACTTATTGGTCAAAGAAGCCGCATGACACCATTCGCGCTTTCATCCGGCATTACAGCCGCCCCGGAGCACTGGTGCTCGATCCATTTTGCGGCTCGGGCGGAACGGCGCTGGCCGCCTTGCTAGAGGGACGTGTGGCGATCGCCCTCGATCGCTCCCCGGCAGCAGTATTCATCGCACGCCACTACTGCCAGCGGGCGGAAACCGAGCGGGTAAGAGCCGCCGCGCAAATCCTCTGGCGACAGCTGGCGCTACCGGCAAGCGATCTTTACGCTACCGATTGCGATGGCTGCGGTCAGCGAGCTCGCCTACTGGTGACGCTCTTCGATCATGGCGAACCGCGCGGAACGCCGCATCCGGTCGAGTTACGGTACGAATGCCTGGGCAGTTGCCGTCCGCGGAGCCGCCGTCGGCCAGCTAACGAACGGGACCGCCATTCGCTCGCCGAACTATCCGCCGCTCCGGTAGGAGCACCCTATCCGCGGAACCGCATGATGAATGAGCCTGCCAAACGCTGGGGTGATAACTGGCGGGCCGGTACTGCTTCCTTCACGCGAGTCGATCAGCTCTTCACACCGCGCAACCTGCGGGCCATGGCCATTTTGCAGCGCGAGATCCTGGCTTTGGCGGATCCCCATGCCAGAGATGTTTTACTTTTCACTTTTTCCGCTCACTTGTTCGCCGCTACCAGCATGCAACAGGTGCGAAGCGGCGGGGGCGGTTACGCCAAAGGCACCTATTACGTGCCGCGCAAATTCCTGGAACGCAATGCTTTCGTAGGCTTCGCGCGACGACTGAATGCCGTGCTAGCTGGCAAGCAACAGCTGCCAGATCCTCTACCGCCCTGTTGCCATGCGCTGGCTAACGCTACCGCTTTGCCATTGCCAGACAGCTGCATCGATTACCTTTTTACTGATCCGCCTTACGGCGGAGCTATCCAGTATGGCGAGCTGAACTTTCTCTGGGAGAGCTGGCTGGGTATGGATACGGAATGGCACGCGGAAGAAATCGTGATCAACCGTACTCGTGGCCTGGAGCAAGCAGACTGGGAACGCGGCATGCGCGCGGCACTGCACGAATGCCAGCGCGTCCTGAAACATGATGGCTACTTGTCGCTCTGCTTTCAGGCCACCGATGCCACCCTCTGGGCTGCTATCCAAGGGATCATGGCAGAAACTGGTTTCGAGCTCATGCAGCTCACCACGATCGAGCCGGCACAGCAATCCTATAATCGGCTGAGACGTTCCAAGACGGTGCGCCGCGATCTGGTAATCACCTGGAAAAAAGTCTTGCCAGTCAAAGTCAGCCGCAAGCTTGTCACACCGACTGCCGATGAATCCCACCTTTGCTCTATCGTGCAAAAGTTCTTGCGCGACCATCCTGACAGCCCCAAGGATCGCATCCACGACCATCTCGTCTCTACCCTCATACGTTCCGGTCAGCCTTGCAACTTTCGCTTGGAAAATATCCTGGCTGCAGCGGCCACCCCGACTCCTGATGGCGGCTACCTGGCGCGCGAATAGCAGCCCGTCAGTTAAAATCACCACGAAATCGCTGGCAAAGCCAAGAAAAATTCTTATGGAATATTCCGTGATTACCCTCGATTTGCGCTCAACCATGCCGAGATTCTTAATAAGGAGTGACCAGGTAAAGGGGACTCTTCGCTATGAGGGAGCGGATGCGGGGGTCAGGGGGTAGCCATGTCAGCAACGCATCCTGCGAAAATTATCCCTTTCTCGAGCGGGCGTAAGGCGGCACGCTTATTTTTGCCGATCATCCCAGCTATCGCTGAATTGCAACAGGACCGAGCAACGCGCTACAACGAGTCAGGAAGCGCCAAGTTTCATCAGGGTGAAGTAGCGTCAGCCGAAGCGCTTTTTAATCAGGCCTATTAAATTGCTCCCTACTCGCCCGTTGCGCCGTTTTATCTGGGATTGCTGCTACAATGCGAGGGTAGGCTAGAAGATGCTGCGGTATGGTATCGCAGGGCTATTGCCCTCAACCCTACCTTTGCCCAGGCCCATTTCAATTTGGGATTTTGCTGGCGCAGTCTGGGTAACCTGCCAGAGTCCTTGACGGCTTTTCGGCAAGGCGTTCGGCTAGAGCCGTGTCGGCCTGATATCTGGCTGGTAATCGGGCTGATCCATACCGAGCAAGGCGAGCATGCAGCAGCTGAATACGCCTACCGACGTGGGCTCCTGATCGATCCGGGCAATGCCACCTTGCATGCCAATCTGGGTACAGCGCGCAGAGAGCAAGGCGATCTCGCGGGAGCGCTGGATGAATTACATCTGGCGCTAGAGTTCGATCCACAGCACACCTATGCCAAATTCAACCTGAACTGGACCAAGCGCCAGGCTCAAGCAAGAATTAGACCCATTTGCATGACCTGCTAGGGCTCGGTGTAAGGTGCCACCCGGCGCGGATAAAGGGCATTGTAGCCGTTGGCCAGAGCCACATTCACTTCTACTGCCTGCGCGTTGACATCGCGGAACGGGTAATCACCCGTGACGATTGGCAGTATATCAGCTTGCGTCTGGGTTCGAACAACTACTCCAGCGGGTATGTAATGCCCTTCTGGAATATGGACACCAATAGCGGCAGCACGTGGCTCTAACACGCAGCGTTTGCCGATCATGGCTCGATAAACCAAAGCTTGCTGCCCGATATGGCTATCATCTCCGATGATGGATGGACCGTATACTTGGCTCTGTGGCGCCAGTATCACACGTTCGCCCACATAAACCGAGAAACGCTGTCCATTCACCTTTACTTGGTTGCGTTCCAGTTGAATGCCGCGACTCTCGGTGGGGAAACCATGTATCACTGCACCGTCCAGGAT
>JACQUT010000267.1 GCA_016267585.1 Cyanobacteria bacterium NC_groundwater_1444_Ag_S-0.65um_54_12 | reverse complement strand
CTTGAAGCTGTCCGTATATTTTCGTGGTTTCCTCGACATGTGAACATCCTCTCTCCCGCATGGTAGCGGGGAAGTGTCCACAAAACCGGAGCAATCCCATTCGTAGCCTTCAACAGGACGGTGGAGTAAGCGGTGGGGAGGTGCCGCCCAGGGGCCGAGTCCTCCGCCAGGATACTGCACTACATCGACTACAGCCACGACCCGATCGCCCTGGAGCCCCGTCCTGACGACCATTCCAGCACATTGGTCGTCAAATGGTCGTCAAACTGAACCAGATCCGCTCCCAGCGAGAAAAAATCAACGCGCCAGGAGCTAGTCCTGGCGCGTCTTTGACTGGAGGCTCCGGCAGTAGGACTCGAACCAGTGACCCGCTGATTAACAGCTAGCTCATCTTAATGATCCGGAGTGCTTACCTTAGGTTAGACTTAATCTAATTCTCGCAAGACTGGCAAGCATTGGGGCGATAAATGTATAAGGATTAGCGGGCGTTAATCGTAGAGGAGTCGTCGAGAGGACAGCTTCCATGACAAGACCGATGGCCAAACAGATAGCCAAGCTAGCGCTGGTAGCTGTCTTTTTAGCTCTTGGCTGTGGCAGGCAAGCTACACCTGCTATCCCATGGGATGGTTATGGCGGAGATGGTAGCGGGTCCTTCAGTCCACCGCAAAGCCTACCAACCGGCACGATCACTGGTAGGGTAGTGGACGCCAAGACGGGTCTCGGCATAGCAGACGTGCGAATAGAGGTCCAGGGTGTCTCGCCAGCTTTGACCGCGCAAACCGATGGTTCGGGCAACTACATGCTAAACGCTGTACCCGCGATGCGGGTAAAGCTTCTGCTAGAGAAGGTGGGCTACAGTTATTTGCAAGGCAATGGTGATGTGATTGTTCAGGTATTGCCTGGCAATACCGTTACCGCTCCGGATATTAAATTAAGTGCTCAACTGGATGCTGTTCCTAATGCTTTTTTATTGAGTATCGGCAATCTCGATCGTCCACGTGCCTTGACGCTAGATCCCGGGGGGGATGGTGATAGCAAGCGCCCGGCGGGCTTGCTCGTCATCACGCGCGAGAACTTTCAGCTTTTTGGCAGCATTCAAACACCCATCAGAGTCTGGGGAGTGCGTCGGTTCAATCTAGCAGGCGGATTAGAGAATCGTTTCGGCGCGACGTTTTTGATTCATGATTTGCAAAATCCGGAGGGAATTGCTGCCGATCTAGGGGGTGATGTTTACGTTACTGATACGGGAAGCAACGTGATTCGTGCCTACAGCTCCTTTGGGACCTACATAAAACCGACCGAAAATGCCCAGAGTTTTCCTGGCATTAATAAGCCGTACGATATTCAGGTACTGCGAACCGGCCAATTCGCCGTGTCATCGGCGGGCAATAACCAGATTTTGCTTTTTGATACTGCAAAAGGTCCTGCCCATGATGCGCGAGGCAACCTGTTAAAGCCGATAACCGGTTCTACCGGGCTGAAAGGTCTGACAGTCGACGCAGATGATAACCTTTACTTCATTGACGATGCGGCCTCGGCAGGTGGCGTCATAAAAAAGGTCAGTATTGCTGGAACTCTGTTGCTGCAATTCGGTTATCGCGGTGGCCGAGGTCCCGGTTACTTCGAACACCCTACCGATTTAGCCGTGGATAATCGCAACGGTGATATCTACGTGGTAGATGCTGGTAACAATCGGATCCAACGCTTCAACCGCGATGGGGCTTTTCTTTCCGAATTTGGAGGGATGGGAGCCGGTAACGGTCAGTTCAATAATCCCGTTGGAATTGCGGTGGACCGGGAAGGGTTTGTGTTTGTCTCTGACTCCAACAACAATCGTATCCAGAAATTCGCACCTGCTAGATTGGCGCAGGCTGGCTATTAACCATCTTTCAGCTAGCTCCTGGCAACCGTAAGTTACGAAATCTTTTTTTCGTTTGGCTGAAAAACCATAGGAAGTAAGTTCGCTATACTGGTAGTGGATAATACTGGTAAATCGATTATCAATTGCCATTAGCAATTGTTGGGGGACATAGATGAAACGATCGATAGCTCTTGTTGTGCTTACTCTTGCCAGCGTCACGGCCTGCACGGCATCACCTGGCGGGTTTCCCGGTACGGTTGTTTCTTTGCCCGGTAAGTCTACTGGCTTTGCACTTCAGAGTGTGCGAAATGCCGAGCGCTTCCTGGTAAAGACTAAGACCGCTACTGACAAAAAACGCCTGGTAGAGATACTGGGCAAATCTGTCAAGGGTGAGATTAGCCCTCTAGCGATTTTACTAGTGGAAGGGCAAAGTTTGGCGAGTTTACAAACAGCGCTGGATCATTCCGCATTGCTCGGCGGGATAGAATACGTAGAGCCTGATGGCACAGCTTACGCTTTTGCTTGCACCGAAGAGCCGACACCAATTACTTTGCCGCAAGATTATTTTTACCAGCAACCTGCCACCGCTGGCCTCTGGGGGCTCAAAAAGATCCGAGCTGGCGTGGATTATCCGACTAACACCGTGTGCCCCGAGACGACTGCCTGGCATTTCACTACCGGTACGGAATCCATACGCGTGGCGGTAATAGATACCGGAATAGCTGCGACGCATCTCGATCTGTCAGGGCAGGTCGTTGAAAGCCAGACGTTTGTTTCCGGGACCACCACGGGCGATGATGACAATGGACATGGCACGCATGTGGCTGGAACGATCGCTGCTTTGAATGGTGGTGGGCAAGTAGTGGGCTTAGCTCCCACTACCAAACTGATGGCGGTCAAGGTGTTGAACAGCTCGGGTTCCGGCAACTGGAGTAGTATCGCCAGCGGTATAGTTTGGGCTACGGATCATGGAGCGAACGTGATCAACCTTAGCCTGGGCGGGATGATTTCTAGCGCTACTTTGCGCGACGCTGTAAATTACGCTTGGAACAAGGGTGTCGTCATAGCGGCGGCTGCCGGCAATAACGGTTCTTCTGCCAAATCATATCCCGCGGCTTACGATGTCTGCTTGGCAGTAGCTGCTACTGACGATGCTGATAGAAAGGCTAGTTTTTCGAGTTACGGAGCAAAGTGGGTAGATGTCGCTGCGCCAGGTGTAGGAATTTGGTCTACCTATCTTGCAGATAGCTATCGTCAGCTCAGCGGCACTTCCATGGCGACGCCGCATGTCTCTGCACTTGCCGCGTTACTTTGGAGCCACCTGGGATTGACAACTGGTAAAGTCGAGAGTGCAAAGATCATACGTGATCGGATTGAGCAACAGGCTGATCCTATCAGCGGTACTGGCCGTTATTGGTCGAAAGGGCGAATTAACGCTTATCGATCGCTTAGTATTTAGTTCCGGCTTCGGAAAGTACAGATTTGGTCTTCGGTCACATTCCGGTGTATCGGAAACGGGCTAGCTAGTTTTAGAGCTGGTGGGTTGACTTTCGAAAAAATGATCGATAAACTATTGATATCGAACGTTGTATCGAAAGGGGCAATTGCATGGCCAGCAAAGAAACAACATCAACCAGTACGAGTAATCAGCGTAATGGCGGCTTATCAGCAGAAGGCGTCTTGACCGAAAAACAGCGGGCTATCGAGCTAGCTGTCGGTTCCATAGAAAAGCAATTTGGCAAGGGTTCTATCATGAAGCTGGGCGACAATGCTCGTATGAGGGTCGCGGTAATTCCTACTGGTATTTTGCCACTTGATGTAGCGCTTGGTGTTGGTGGTTTGCCACGTGGTCGGGTCATCGAGGTCTACGGGCCGGAATCAGGTGGCAAAACCACCGTCAGTTTACAAGCCGTAGCTCAAGTGCAGCGTTCGGGTGGTATAGCAGCTTTCATCGATGCAGAGCATGCATTGGATCCGGCTTATGCGCGCAATCTTGGTGTAGATATCGATAACTTACTGGTAGCGCAACCGGACACCGGTGAACAGGCACTAGAAATTGCCGAAGCGCTCGTGCGATCCAGTGCTGTGGATCTTATTGTGGTGGATTCAGTAGCTGCTCTGGTGCCCAAAGCCGAGTTGGAAGGCGAGATGGGTGATTCCCATGTTGGTTTGCAAGCCCGCCTCATGAGTCAAGCGCTGCGCAAGTTGACTGCTGCCATTGGTAAAAGCGCCTCGATTGTCATATTTATCAATCAGCTGCGCGAAAAAGTGGGAATAATGTATGGCAATCCGGAAATCACCACTGGTGGTCGCGCTTTACGCTTTTATGCTTCGGTAAGAATCGAAGTGCGCCGCATAGAAGCACTAAAAAAAGACGGTGTTGAAATAGGTAACCGAGTGAAAATCAAAGTAGTGAAAAATAAAGTCTCTCCACCTTTCAGGATCGCAGAATTCGATTTGTTATTTAAAGAAGGTATTTCACGTGAGGGGTGTGTCCTGGATATCGCCACTGAAATGGGGTTGGTTGTCAAGAATGGCTCTTGGTTTTCCTATGGCGATAATCGTATTGGCCAAGGGCGAGAAGGATCACGTTTATATTTGCTAGCCCATCCCGAATTAACTGATGAATTAGAACAGCTAGTGAGAGTCAAGCTTTCGCTTATTAATTCTGAAACGCCACCCGAAACCGAAGAGTAGCTGCTTGACGAACTACAAGTAGTGGTAGCCGTTCAGGCGGTCATCCTCTACGATTTACGTTTACGCCCGACTGGCCACGGTCAGGACGTCTATGTTGGACGTACGGGCCAAAATACCATCCTGAATGGTGGGTTCGAGAAGCTTTCGCCAGCGCGGGCGGTGTGATTCTCCGAGCACGATCACCGTGCTTTGCGCTTCCTGCGCGTAGCGTGCTATGCCCTCGGGAATGTCCACCGCCTTGACGGTTACGAACGTCGCATCAAGGGACTCGGCGAGGACCAGATACTCGTCGAGGGTCTTGGCATCCTCTGCCGAAGATTTCTCTCCCGCTACGTGGATGACAGTCAGTTCCGCGTTGAGCCGGGCCGCCATCCTGGCAGCACGTCGGATCACTCGTCCCGCGTCCGGAGAGGCAGAGATGCAGGCGAGGACCCGTTCCTGAATACCTGACGGCTTCTCACCGCGGCCCAGTGCCGTACGTACCTCCTCAAGGCGCAGATCGACGCGGTCGGCCAGCTCACGCAAGGCTAGCTCACGCAGTGCGGTCAGATTATGCGTCGTGAAAAAGTTTTCCAGCGCCTGGGTAATCTTATCGGGGGCATAAATCTTGCCTTCCCGAAGGCGCAGTTGCAGATCCTCGGGGGGCAAGTCGATCAAAGCCACTTCATCAGCTTCGAGTAAGACATGGTCAGGGACCGTCTCGCGGACCTTGACGCCGGCAATCCGCTCGATCAGGTTGTTGAGACTTTCAAGATGCTGGATATTGAGCGTCGAGAGAATTGAGATACCGGCCAGCCTGATGAGCTCGACGTCCTGGTAGCGCTTGCGGTTGAGCGATCCGGGTACGTTCGTGTGCGCTAGTTCGTCGACGAGGACAATAGCTGGATGCCGTTTGACAATACCATCGAGGTCCATTTCCGCAAGCTGTGTCCCCTTGTACGGGATCAGTCGCTTTTGCAACACTTCCAGGCGTGCGAGCTGATCCTGCGTCTCCGCACGTCCATGGGTCTCGACCACGCCCACGACGACCTCCGCGCCGCGTGCTACCAGATCATGGGCCTCGCGCAGCATGGCAAACGTCTTGCCGACCCCCGGCGCAGCACCCATGTAGATCTTGAGCTTCCCCCGCATGCGAGCGATTCGCTCTGCCAGCACATCACTGCCAGAGACCTGGGTAACCTCGGCACTTGCCGTCCGCTCGTACGCGATTCGTATTCTTTTGAGACGGGCCTTTTCGGTTGATTCTGCCGCTTCCTCCTCGCTTGATATCGGATAGGCCAGGTCCCGGATCAGCTTCAAGGACGCACCGTAACCGAGGGGCCCGCTGACGACCGCCGTGGCGCCGACCGCCAGGTATTCACCACCCTTTTCACCCGGAAGCACGATCACCCCGACTGGCACCCCAGCATGGGCAGACGTGCGGGCGACCAGTTGCACCATTTCCGTGCCGGCGGCTCCCCTGGTATCAATGATGGCTGCTACTGTATCGCTCCTACTGGCCATCCCTTCGAGCAACCCGACATCCAGCGGGCAATAGGAAGCTATATCCAGGCGTTCGAATGCGCGGCGGATCAGATCGGCCTCCGTGCCATCGGGTACAGCGAGAACTGCCCGCGGTTCGCACCATCGCGGGTTACGCAAATTGTCGTATGCCTTGATTTCCATGTTAATTCGTGAGAATATTCTGGCTGCTACGATCCCAGTAGTATATAGATCTCGTTCACTTCATTCGAGCCAGGGCGCGATTCAGTCGCCAAACATTGATCCGAGGTTCGCCCCAGATGCCCAAGAGTCGGTCCTCGACGTGCTGGTCTACCAAGGCGCGTACGCGATCTTCGAGCAGGTTACGGTGCCGGGCGACCCGGCGAAACTGATAATAGGCCGCTGCTGGTGAGATGTGCGGATCGAGCCCGCTGCCCGAGGTCGTCACCAGGTCCACCGGAATAGGTGCGTGATTTTCCGGATCTGCGTTTCGCAGTGCCTTGATCCGAGCTTTGACCGCTTCGTGCAGGGCGAAATTGCTCGTGCCCAGGTTGGAGCCACCAGAAGCTTTAGCATTGTAAGGTACAAATTGGGTTGCTGATGGGCGTCCCCAAAAGAACTCCGGAGCGTTGAAAGGTTGGCCGATGAGTCCAGAGCCGATGACCTTCCCCCGCTCGCTGATCAGGCTGCCGCCAGATTTGCCAGGAAACGCGAACTGAGCGATGGCCGTCAAGACCGTCGGGTACGCCATACCGGTCAGGGCGGTGAACAATGCGAGTAGCACGGCAGCAGGTCGAAACAGCGAGAGCATGGTCGTCTCCGATCAGGGCGCGGCGATAAGCAAGTGCTCGGCGATCGGTCCGAGTGCCAGCGCCGGGAAGTAGGTGAGTGCTCCGACGAGCATGATGGTGCCGGCCAGGAACAACACGAAGAGTGGGGTGTGCGTGGGGAGTGTCCCGGAGGTCGGTGGAACGATCTTCTTGGCAGCCAGGGAGCCAGCGATGGCCAAGATCGGGATGATGATCCAGTAGCGTCCTAGCAGCATCGTTAGCCCTTGCGTGGTCGCGTAGAAGATGCCGCTTGCTGTCAGACCCGCGAACGCGGAGCCGTTGTTGTTAGCCGTAGATGAAAACGCGTAGAGGATCTCGCTGAATCCATGGATCCCGGGGTTGCCGAGCGCCGCCGTGCCCGCCGGTACTACGCATGCGATGGCAGTTCCGATCAGAACCCCGGCAGCCGGGACGAGGATGACCAGGGAGACCATCTTCATCTCTTTGGCTTCGATCTTCTTGCCCAGGTACTCGGGCGTGCGTCCGACCAGCAGGCCAGCGATAAACACGGCCACGATCGCAAAGACGATCATGCCGTAAAGGCCGGATCCGACACCGCCGAAGACGATCTCGCCGGTTTGGATTAACCACATTGCCACCAGCCCGCCCAGCGGGGTAAAACTATCATGCATCGCATTGACGGATCCGTTGGACGCGGCCGTGGTCGCTACGGCCCACAGCGCGCTGGACACGATGCCGAATCGCACCTCTTTGCCTTCCATGTTTCCGCCCGCTTGCAGATCGCCAGCATGCTGGTCGACACCCAACGATGCGAACAGCGGATTGCCTGCTTGCTCGGCGGAGACGCAGATCGCCAGCAGGGGCACGAAGATGAGGAACATCACGGAAAGAAGGGCCCAGCCCTGTCGCCTGTCGCGAACCATTGCGCCGAACGTGAAGCAAAGGGCTACCGGGATGAGCAGAATGCTTTCGAGTTCAAGGAAGTTCGAGAGCGGGGTTGGATTCTCGAAGGGGTGGGCCGAGTTGGCGTTGAAGAACCCACCACCGTTGGTGCCGAGCTGCTTGATGGCAATCTGCGAAGCAACCGGGCCGAGGGCGATGATTTGCGTCAAGAGACCTTTACCGTAGGCACTGGCAGACGAATCGACCAGCACGGTGTTGACGGGCGGACTGAGGGTCTGCACTACGCCCTGGCTAACCAGGACGATGGCCAAGATACACGACAGGGGCAGCAGTACGTACAAGGTGCCACGAGTTAGATCCACCCAGAAATTGCCGATCCCCTGGGCCGACCGGCGGGTAAAGCCGCGAATGAGTGCCACGAGCACCGCCATTCCGGTGGCGGCCGACATGAAGTTCTGGACGGTGAGAGCTAGCATCGCGGTGAGGTAGCTTAGCGTGGACTCTCCGCCATAGGCCTGCCAGTTGGTATTGCTGGTGAAACTGACCGCGGTGTTCCAGGCAACCTGGGGCACAACGGGACCGAGGTTACTCTGGTTGAAAGGCAGAGCGTCCTGCACCCGCATGAGAGCATAGACCGCCAGGATTCCGAGCAGATTGAACCATAGTACGGCACCGGCATAGCGTTGCCAGGTCATGTCATCGTCGGTCCGCACACCAGCGAGGCGGTAGAATAGCCGCTCTACGGGATCCAGGATGCGCTGCGCCACGTGAGCCTCACCAGTGTAGACACGGGCCATGTAGTGGCCGAGCGGTACGGCTAGCGCCAGCAGAATGATCAGGTAGTAAGCTATTTGCAAGACGGCTGTGGCAGTCATAGGTCAGGCACGCTCGCAAAGTGCGATGAGACCCCAGGACAGGGCGAAGAACCCGGCGGTCAGCACGATATACAGTGCGTCCACTGCCATGTCACCTCATGGCCAGGCCGACCACCAAGTCGATGAGCTTGATACCGATAAAGGGCACGATGATGCCTCCCATTCCGTAGAGAAGAACATTCCGCAACAACATCTGCTCCGCGCTGCTGACACGAGGTTTCACTCCTTTGAGGGCAAGCGGGATGAGCGCGGGAATGACGAGGGCGTTGAAGACGAGCGCCGAGACGATCGCTGATTCGGGGTTTGCCAGCCGCATGACGTTCAGCGCCTGTAATTGCGGAAACCCGGTAGCGAAGATCGCGGGTATGATCGCGAAATACTTGGCGATGTCGTTCGCCAGAGAAAAGGTCGTCAAAGCTCCGCGGGTGATCAGCAACTGCTTGCCAATAGTGATGACATCAATGATCTTGGTGGGATCAGAGTCGAGGTCCACCATGTTGGCGGCCTCTTTGGCGGCATGGGTACCGGAATTCATCGCCAGACCTACGTCAGCTTGGGCGAGCGCAGGTGCGTCGTTCGTTCCGTCGCCAGACATCGCGACCAGCTTCCCCTTGGCCTGCTCCTCTCGGATGTAGCGGATCTTGTCCTCGGGCTTGGATTCGGCCATAAAATCATCAACCCCTGCCTCCTGGGCGATCACGCGGGCGGTGATCGGATTGTCTCCGGTGCACATGACCGTGCGGATGCCCATCCGGCGCAGCTGCTCAAAGCGCTCTCGCATCCTGGGCTTGATGGTGTCCTTGAGGTAAATGACGCCCAGGATGGTCATGTCTCGGACCACCACCAGGGGGGTACCGCCGAGTTCAGCCACGGTGCGGACTGCAGCATCCAGATCAGGCGGCACGCGGCCGCCACCCTCGATGGTGTATCGCTTGATGGCATCCGCTGCACCCTTGCGGATGGATGTTCCGTCCGGCAGATCGACACCGCTCATGCGGGTCTGCGCCGAGAATTCTATGCCGGTGGCCGCGCCCCATTCCGCCCGGTCGCCGAGACCCATCCGGGCCGACATCGCGACGATAGATCGGCCCTCCGGTGTCTGATCCTGCCAGGATGCGGCCATGGCTGATTCGGCCAGGTTACGCTCCGCTTGTCCACCCACCGGGAGATAATCGGCAGCCAGACGGTTGCCGAACGTGATCGTTCCAGTCTTGTCGAGGATGAGCGTGTCGATGTCACCTGCCGCCTCAATGGCTTTTCCTGACATCGCGATCACGTTGAACTTTGCCACCCGATCCATTCCGGCGATGCCAATGCTTGAGAGCAATCCACCGATGGTCGTTGGGATGAGGCAGATCAGCAGCGCCACGAGCGTCGCTAACGGAACTGGAACTTTTGAGTAGGCTGCGTACGGCCCAAGTGCGATTGTGACCAGCAGGAAGATGAGCGTCAACACGGCAAGCAATACCGTGAGGGCGATCTCGTTTGGAGTCTTCTGCCGTCTGGCTCCCTCGACCAGGGAGATCATGCGATCCAGGAAGGTTTGGCCCGGGTCGGCGGTTATCCGGATGATCAGGTGGTCGGACACGACCTTGGTGCCACCGATGACCGAACTGGCGATGTCGCTACCTGGCTCCTTGATCACTGGTGCCGATTCTCCGGTGATGGCAGATTCGTCGACGTAGGCCACGCCTTCCATGACCTCGCCGTCGCCCGGGATGATCTCGTCGCGATCCACGCGGACCAGATCGCCCTTATGCAAGCTACTCGATCCTACGTCCTCAATGGTCCCGTCCGGCCGGCGCCGATGTGCCGTAGTCTCGCCCTTGATCTTCCTGAGACTGTCGGCTTGCGCCTTGCCGCGACCTTCCGCGACCGCCTCGGCGAAATTCGCGAAGAGCAAGGTGAGCAGCAAAACGAGCGTGACGGTGACGTTGTAGCCACGCCCTGCTTGGCCGGGACCAAAGAGATCGGGAGCCAGTGTGGCCAGTAGCATCAAGACCGTGCCGATCTCGACCACGAACATAACGGGGTTCTTGACTAGCACCCGCGGATCGAGCTTGCGAAAGGCCGCGACCAGCGCCCGGCGGTAGAGCCCGGACGTATCCACCTTAGGGGTATGCCGCCGTTCGGCCCGGGGTGGACGTCCCACCGGATCGGTTCCACCGGGGCGAGGTAGCAGGAACGAGTTCACTATCATCCTCGCTCCTTCTTAGAACCGCTCGGGGCGGAAGATGACAAAGATGAGATATACCGCGATCGCCGAGGCTATTGCCAAGAGTATGATAGATCCGACCATCAATTCACTCTGATTTCTTGCCAATCATAGATGATCAGCTATCAGGACAGGCTCAAGATTCGACCGGTGGCGCTCAAGAAACTATCAAGATCGACACGTGGTACACCAGGCATAATGTTAATATTCTTTCGGTAACAATGGACGATCGAGCAGGCGGATGGATTGGCGCCGACTCTCCCGCGGCGCGAGGTACGAAATCTCCTCGGCTGGCCTATGCCTGGGGTGCCGGCATCATCGTGTTCTGCACGCTGGTGGACCGCTTTCTGCTGAATCATGTCGCCGAGGCCAACTTGGTGATGGTTTACTTCATCGGCGTCCTCGCGATCGCGCTCCGTGGGGAGATCCGGGCGGCACTCTTCGCCGCGGTCTTGGCCGTGCTGGCATTCGACTTCTTCTTCGTGCCACCTTACCTGACCTTCGCCGTGGCGGACGCTGAATATTTCCTGATGTTTCTGGTAATGTTCCTGGTGGGATCGGCCATCAGCGCCTTGGTCGCTCGACTCGCTGCAGAGCTCGTGGCATCTCGGCAGCGGGAGCGCCAGGGCCGTGGGCTATTCGAGCTGAGCTGGTCACTATTGAAGGCGCAAGGACCAGTAGAGATGCTCGCCGAAGGAGCCAAGGTAGTTGCCAGAACGGTCGGCAAGCCCATCGGAGCCTGGCTGGTAGGACCGATCGGACCACAGGAAGCCACTCCGCCCCAAATAGTCCTGTCATCGTCCGACTATGAGATCCTCCGTGCGGTGCTCAATTCGGGTAAGTCAGCCGGACCCGGTACCGGGACTTTCGATGGTTCGGCAAACTTGTTCCTGCCTATCCGGACCGGCGATTTGGTTCACGGTGCGCTCGTCCTTCACCTCCCGGAGGGTGTCATGCCGTTGGATCGAGAAACCCGAGAGACCCTGGCAACGTCGGTAAACCAGCTCGCTATCGCGCTTGGCCAAAGCCTGACGAGAAAGGAGGCGGATGCCGCACGACGGCAAGCCGAGAGTGAGCGGTTGCGCAGTTCCCTGCTCTCTGCGGTCTCTCACGACCTGAGGACCCCCTTGACCAGCATCATCGGAGCGGCGTCCAGCCTGGTTGACGGTACCGAGTTGCTAGATTCGAACACCAGGCGCGAGCTCGCTTTGGATGTCGTCCTGGAGGCTGAACGGCTCAACCGCCTGGTTAACAACCTGTTGCACGCGACGCGTCTCGCCGCTGGACCGGTCACGCTGGTTCGCAACTGGAGCTCGCTTGACGAGATCCTCGGGGCTGCGTTGGCCCGCCTGGGTGATTCGGCGGAACAGATAGCAGTCAATTTACGTACCGACCTTCCAGCGCTTCAGGTAGATGTCGCGTTGCTGGAGCAGGCCATGTACAATCTCCTCGATAATGCCGTGAAGCATACGCCCGAGGGTACGCCGGTTAGCGTGCGTGCCTTTTGCGATGGACGGACGCTCGTCATCGAAATCGCCGACCAGGGGCCAGGATTGCCGCCAGGCGAGGAGGAGCGGATCTTCGAGAAGTTTTGCAGTTTCGGCCGTGGTAAAGTGACTCCCGGGACTGGTCTTGGTCTTGCCATCGTTCGCGGGGTCGTCGAAGCTCATGGTGGCCAAATCAACGCCATGAATCGTCCGGATGGCGGATCACTATTTCGGTTGTCGCTGCCGTTGCAGAGAGTCAGGGTGACCGGTTCTCTGCTGGAGTCGAGATAGCGTCGAAGATGCAAGTAACGCCGCTGGTTCTGGTCGTGGAGGATGAGGCTCCTATCAGGCGCTTCTTGCGCGCATCCCTGCCCCTGCATGATTATCGTGTCGTCGAAGCCGCCACCGGTGCCGAGGGTCTCCGCCTTGCGGCAGCGCAGCGTCCGGATGTCCTGATCCTCGATCTGGGCTTGCCGGATCTTGACGGGATCGAGCTGGTGCGCGAGCTGCGGGTATGGAGCGAGGTCCCGATCGTTATCCTGTCCGCGAGGGATCAGGAGACCGAGAAGGTCGCTGCGCTTGATGCCGGCGCTGACGACTACGTGACTAAACCCTTCGGTATTGCGGAACTCCTGGCGCGCCTGCGAGTCGCCCTGAGGCACGGAGCGCGCCGGACGACAGCAGATTCAGCCGAATTCGAGTTCGGTGATTGGCGCGTCAATTTGTCAGCGCGGCAGGTGGTCGTGAGAGGCCAAGAAGTCCACCTCACGCCCACCGAGTTTCGGTTACTGACGATACTCGTGCGCCATTCCGGCAAGGTCGTCACCCACCGGCAGCTCATCAAAGAGCTCTGGGGCGAGTCCCATGAAGATGCCCAGCACACGCTGCATGTCCACATGAGCCAGCTTCGCAGAAAGATCGAAACCGACGCTACACGTCCCCTTTATCTGCGCACCGAGCCCGGAGTGGGATACCGAATTCAGCAAGAGCGTCCGGTATGAAAGTTCTGCAACTTCCAGGATGCACATCCGTTCTATCTCGGACCGACTAATTTCCGCCAAACGGGTCAATAGGCGATTTAGTAAGCGAGAAGACCAGGGAAAGGTGACGCCGATTGCCCGTGCCTTGGGCGAGTCGATCTTCACCGAGGGCGATGACCTGGCCGCGCTGCGCGAGAACGTCCGGGATGCGGTGCGCTGTCACTTCGATGAGGGCCAGGTGCCCAAGGTCGTGCCGCTTGCACTTCGTCCGGGAAGAGGTTATCGCGGTTTGAGGCTACCCAGAGCTGTAAGAATCAAGATACAAGCAGTTACGAACCAGAATCGGAGCGAATTTTGCCATCTCTGATCTCTATAACTCGATCAGCATGTTCAGCTAAGGAAGGATTATGAGTAACCACCAAAATAGTTCGGCCTTCTGTCTTATTATGTTCACGCAGCAATAGATAGATCGCTTCACTAGTGGCGGTATCTAAGTTACCCGTTGGCTCATCACCTAGCAGAATAACCGGATCATTGATCAGTGCTCGTGCGATAGCTACCCGCTGTTGCTCCCCACCAGAAAGCTGGCCTGGGCGATGGTGTAAGCGATGCGAAAGCCCCACTCGTTGTAGCAGCATGCTAGCGCGGTTCCTGACCTCGCGTAATGGCTTGTCAGCGATCAAGGCTGGTACCATGACATTTTCTAGCGCCGTGAGATCCATCATCAAGAAATGAAACTGGAATATGAACCCGACCAACCGGTTCCGAATGCTAGCTAAACGCTTATCTTCCACTGTTTTGCTGGATAAGGAAGTGTCCGGCTCACCCAAAGTGGCTCCCAGCAACTGGATGGTACCGTTAGTAGGGCGATCGAGAGCTCCCAGCAAGTAGAGAAGCGAAGATTTTCCGCTGCCGGAAGGACCGGTAAT
>JACQUT010000289.1 GCA_016267585.1 Cyanobacteria bacterium NC_groundwater_1444_Ag_S-0.65um_54_12 | reverse complement strand
GTCATACCAGCCAGCAGCGATCTGAAGGGCATGATTTTCCCGGCCAATGGCTACCTGGCCTTCGACTGGGAGAGCTTACCTACCACGGATAAAATGGATGCTGCTCCCTTGTCCTTTACACCGCCGGCCTCTGAACGTTTCGTCTACCTCTACGAGACCGGCACGAACGGTGCCGAAATCGATCTGGCCAAGATCAAGCTGTTACTCACCGTCTATCCTCGCGGTTCGGTCACCGGCGGGGGGGTGAACCTGGACAAGACTGCCTGGCGCATCCGGCGCGTACCACTGCTAGAAGTAGCAAGCGAGGGATCCTTCCAGGAACCGAACATGTCCTTGCCGGTGGAAGATCGCGATGCCACCTACAGCCTGGAATCGAGTTTTTCGGCAGTGGTGGACCCTGCCGGTCGCTTCACGCTAGAGGCCGCCAGCGGCGAGGCAGCGCCCTGCCTGTTCGGCGAACTCTGCTGGCAGGGGCCAGTTGCCACACACTTTTACTACGTCACGACCCAGCCCATCGAATGGAATCGCGTCAGTCTGAAATTCCCCGCCACTGCCAGCATGGTACGCTAGTTAGCTGATGCTTCCCCTCCATGATGACGTTCCATCGGAACGCCTGCCGTTCGTCAATTACCTGTTGATCCTGGCATGTCTGTTCGCCTTCGTTCAAGAAATCAGGAGCCCGGATCTAGCAGTCTTTCTCGCGCAATGGGCAGTGGTGCCCAAACGACTCGGCACGGAATTCTCGGAATTTGCGGCGGGGGGCGGCTGGGATCAGGCTCTACTTACTCCACTCACGGCCATGTTTTTACATGGTGGGTGGCTGCATCTACTTGGCAACATGTGGTTTCTTTTTATCTTTGGCGATAACGTAGAGGGGCGCCTGGGGCATGTTCGCTACTTGTTGTTTTATTTGTTTGCCGGAGTGGCTGCGACTGGCCTGCAACTGGCATTCGATCTTGGCTCGCCCCTACCACAATTAGGAGCATCGGGGGCGATCGCCGGAACCCTGGGTGCCTACCTGGTGATGTTTCCTTACGCTCGAGTACTCACGCTGATCCCCTTGGGCTTCTTCGTGACGACTGCCTGGATTGCCGCTCCCTGGTTCCTGGGAATATGGTTCCTGCTGCAGGCAGTTTCTGGTCTGCTCTCGCTCAGTTTGGCATCCGGCGGTGGCGGTGTCGCCTGGTGGGCACACATTGGCGGATTCCTGGTGGGGGTGATGGTCGGCAGCTTTTTCCGCGCAGCGCGTCGGTATCCTCGTCACCGTAGGCGATTTCGTCGCTGAGGCGGCATTGGTCTAAATAGTGTCGGTCGGCTTATCCGGTGGCAGAGCGGGTGGCGCCAGGTCGACCTGTTGGATGACAGACGTACCTTCTCCGGTTTCCCCGCCGTCGATCATGACTTCCCAGGAGAAATTTCCTGGCGTGATGTCCAGTGCCAGCAGGGCTACCGGATCAGCGGACCATTGCGAAGTGTACAAAGCCGGTAGAGTACCGGTTCGATTACCATAGAGGCTAAAACGGTAGCGCTGTCCTTGCAGGTGGGTGGACCAATGAAAAGGCAAAGGCGCGCCTTTGGTCACGAAGTAAGATAGTCCGGTCGTGGGATAGATGAGCCCATTGTAACTGATATCGAAAGGTGGCAGACGCGCCCCAGCTTGATTACTCACTTCATGCGGCAGGGTGCGCCAGGTTCCTATTTCACGCACCGGGAAAGGTACGTTGTTGCCATCCACCAGTGGCTGGGATAGATAGAGAACACGGTAACTCCCTGGTGCGAGATTGCCGAAACGATACCGTCCGCTGCTATCAGTTTTGGCTGTTAGCGCGGAGTTGTTGCGCTTGACCGGTCCAAAGCTGCCGTTGGTCTGAGCTAGCAGGGAAACGGTCTTACCAGGTGTCTCGCGGCCCAGGTAGAGCACGGTTCCTTCCAGCGTGCCACCTGCCACGCTTATCCCCCAGCTAGCCGGGCAACCAGTCAAGGCCAGGCAGATGACTACTAGCTGGCCGCTGATCGCTGGCCGATACCGCTGACCGGAGCCGAGTGCCGGGCCGTGTCCGTACCGGACCACTGACCGGAGCCGAGTGCCGGGCCGTGTCCGTACCGGACCACTGGCCGGAGCCGGAACGGCATCGATCACGGTCAGCGGAATCGGCCAGCGGAATCGGCCATCAGAAGTCAACCCCCGAAGTGATGGCATAAGCCCAGCCGTCGTAATTGCTACCAAAAAGCACATCCTGCTGCAAGCTGGCCTCGATGACCAGCTTGGGCAATACCGGATTGTCCCAGTCCAGCTGGATGGTCCAGCCGGCTTTGCCTTCCATCAGCGATCCTTCGCCACCCTTGCCGCTGATGGTGATGGGTTCAGTCAATCCTACCAGGAACTTCGGCAGGCCGGGCCGTAGCGCCGGTATAAAAACATAAGCCGCAGGTTGCAATTCCTGGGGCGGGTTGGCTTTTTCGGCTCCCGTCCGGAAGCTGGTCCCGGCTGACAGTTCGATGCCATTCAGGTTCCAGACAACCTGAATGGCGGCTAATGGTTGAAAGGAGCCATCGGGCAGATTGCCGGAACCTTTCAACCCGCCTTGCAGTGTCACCCCCAAGATCTCGCTGCCCAGATTCAGGCTAGCTGCCGCCGAATAGGCACGCGGTTTGTCGATCACGACCCCGCCGATGCTGTCATGGTCAATGTCGGCTATGATGTTGCAGTTGCCGAGACCAAAATCCCACCCCAGGTAACCGGAAACCAGCGTCGAGTTTAGCCCCATGGCGGCTGACAAGTTCTTGTAGGTAAGCTTGCTGGCCAGCATTTGATCGCGATTAGTAAACTCGTCGCTGCGCGTCTCGTTAGCACTGGGCTCTTTCAGGCCACTGCCGATGATGCCATCGCCCCAGTGGCCGGCGAATCCCTTGAGGGAAGCCAGCGAATCCATTGCCAAAGAGCCGAATTTGGTAGTAGAGGTGAAACTTTGCGGAAACTCGGCGGTAAGAGTGGCAGCGCCATAGATCTTGGTCT
>JACQUT010000260.1 GCA_016267585.1 Cyanobacteria bacterium NC_groundwater_1444_Ag_S-0.65um_54_12 | reverse complement strand
GTATTAAGATATTGCGTTATGGCAATGAGGTATATAGGTAATTCGCAAAGACCCGGCCAAGCACTTCACGGCATTTTTGGGTAAATTGCTTTGATCGAAGGGTATGGGAGTTCCGGAGGACAGCAATAGCATGGTTAAATCGGCGCATGAATCTTTTCTCAAGGAAATTCAAGCTGGCTTCTTCGGAGATTTTTTGATTGCTAAAGGTATAGTCAAACAAACAGATCTAACTGCCGCTTTGCTGCAACAAGAGACAGCGACGCCACAGCTTAGAATAGGTGAAATCTTGGTAGAACGAGGAGCTATGGCGCCGGAAGCTTTACTGCCAGCGCTAAAGGAGTTCAGAGCCCAGATTCGCTTGGGCGAGATCCTGATAGCTACCGGGCAAATCTCTTTCGTGCAATTGCTAAATGTACTGGATGAGCAACGCCGCTCCCATGAGACCTTTGGTCAGACGGTAACTCGCCTCGGTTATTGTGATCCAGAAAAAGTAACAGAAGCGCTGGAACTGCAACGTACCTTTTATGCCGAAAGCTAACGGTGATCAGTACGAGTATAGACTATGGCCTTCTGCCGCAGTTCATTGAAGCGTTGGATGACCAGGGCTTTTTCTACCGGTGTGAGCGACTTCTTCAGTTCGTAGCTGCCGGTCTGATAGAGCGATAGCGCTTCAAGCGCCGAGAGACGAATGCGAATGTCCGGATCGCCATGCCAGCCTTCCAGGAAGAGCCACTGGCCATCTATGTTCAATATGGTTGCCAAGATTGGTGGCAATTCACTGCCTAATGGCGGAGTGATTTGTAACTGGACAAAATCGTCTAGCCCCAAAACAGCTCGATTGCCTGGCGGGTTGAAAGCGTCTTGCGCATAGAGCACTTGCAAGGCAGGTATCAGTAGCAAGCGAACCAGGCGGAATAGACCTTCCTCAGAAAGTCCGGAAATGGCCCGACCACGAGCGTCAGTGCCGCGGGCTGCTAGCAGGGCAGGTAATCCCAAGACATCCTGTCGCCGCAAAGCTACTACCAGGCTGGGCTTTACCCCTTCGCGCAGACCTTCTCTTAATTCCAGATTGCCATTATGAATAGACAAGGTGTAACCTATGCCGGTGACATCTTCTAGCACGAGAAAAACATCTTCATCGACCTGGGTGATTCCCGCCAGATATTGCGCACGCTCCCTGGCCTGTTGCAGGCTTTTCAATACCTCGCGATCCGAATTGGTGTAACTTGCCAGGTTACCTAGCTTGGCCAGCGGACTGGGCCTGAGATAATCCTGTAGGAAACGCGGTCCGCTTTGATTCCACTTGTAAGAATGCTCGCGCGCGCCCTCGAGGCTTTGGCAACCGAACAACAATACCAGTGCCATGCTGGCTGGCAACAAGCAACGCCAGATCATCGAGACTCCTAAAGATACCGTAACTACCGCTTTCCTATCCAGTACCGGTTGCTAAGACAGGGCTTGGCAAAAGCTAATTGTCGATCTCTATTAACATTTAATTAGACAAATTGCCAGTCCTGCTAATTGTTTTTTTGATCTCCGTTAAGATTAGCTGGTTTTTGGCGACTACTCGGAATAGAGTAAATAATAAAAAGCAAAAGTATGGCAAGAATTGCCTATCGCGCGAAAGATTTTCATCCCAATCCCAACCCAACCCCTGCACCCTGAGGCCCCTTTAACCTGGGGCCTCTCAATGTATTTTGCGGCTTACATGCCGCGTAACTGCTCACCAGGGTTGCGGCTCTTGCCCAGCCGTGCAAGCACGTCCGGGAACCCTGTAGCGCAAAATACCAGGTTTGGCCGGTATGGCAGCATACTCAATGGCTCGCTATCGTTTCAAAAGGCGAATAGCAAGCGAATTGCTGCCATTTTGCTGCCGTTGCGTATCACGTTGCCAGAGTCAGCCTCCACTGCCAAGAGAGGATAGTGATGATGCTCATTGTCCAGCCATACCCAGACCGGGCCAATGGCTAGCGGATGGATCAGTACACCGATATCATTCGCACCAACTGGCACGTAGCCATGCGCTTTGGCGCGTTGGTGCGCTGATCTGGCAGTCAAGCTCTGGACATCCGCCACTCCTTTCAGAATTTTGTTACCCAGATCCAGCGCTGGGCTATTTTCCTCTTTGACGGTTTGCTGCCATGAGACCAGCCGGAAAGTGACGATCAGTTTCTTTTTCTTGCCGGGAGAATAGTAGAAGTGCTGGGTCTGCGCCAGCATGCTGATTTTCCAGAAGCCCCAGGCAAGATAGACCTGTTTGGCATCTGGTGCCCAACGGTTTGCTATGTCATCAGCTTTTGCCTGGGTATCACCGGGAACCAGTTGAACATAATATCCGGGAGGCTGGGTTTCGAAAAGCGGATCGAAATCGGCAACACAACCAGCAGCTTCCTCGAACGGTTTGCTATCGAACTCTGGCGTCGTCTTGGCCGTAGCAGTTCGGGCGCCACCAGCAGTTGTGCCGGTAGCTGGCTGCATGCCGCATCCTAGCAAAAACAGGCAACTCAAGAGCCAAATAGCCTTGTTGTTTGTCATTTATCCTCCGTCAAGTGAAACCAGATAAAATTTGAGTACAGAGGAATCCTAGAAAAAAATAAGATTAGGTTATAGCAGCAAGCCATTATTGAGCAGTTAAGTGTGATTAAACTTGTGATTGTTCACGCTTGCTGCAACCAGAGATAGCTGGTCTTGAAATCATGTTGTTCGTAATGGAGAGCCCATGCTGCTCAGCGCTAGCTGTGTAGAAACATGAGGCGGGACGCCCGCGCTCCCAGGGCTAGTTATCTGATACCAGCTGGTGGCAAAAATCCCACGGAAAGCATCCGGTGGTTGGCTTATCTACTAATGATCGAGCGAAAAGGACCCGGTATAGGTTTTGCTTTTCACGATAGCCACCGCTGTAAGCTGCTGTTCGTCAGCGGTGAACTGCTGGGGGTAGAGATAAAAGAATAATTCTCCCCCTTTATCCAAGAAGGGATTCATGGATTGCGAGGCACCAGCCATGACCACCGTAGCTTTCGCTTCCGTCATGGCGGCTATTACTCCGGCAAGCTGCTCATCGTAAGGAAAAAGAAAAAAAACTTTCTTGCCACGTTCTATCTTGCTGACAAACTCCAGATAACCTGGCTCGGCACGTACTAACTGACCACCATGTGGCGCGACCGGAAGCGCTCCGCTATCTGGTGGAAACGTCGCTCGAGTACCTACGGGCAGGTCCGGAGCATCCGCCTGAGGGCCAAAATACCGCTTGATGTAGTAAAAGGTGAGACTAGAGCCCCCCGCCCCATGGATCATAATCAGCTTCAACGCACACCTCGTTCTTAGAGTTGGCACCATTATAGCGCAGCCCACGTTGGGCCATATCGGCTACTTTCTGACGGGCCAAATCTTACGGTAGAACCAATCAAGACC
>JACQUT010000270.1 GCA_016267585.1 Cyanobacteria bacterium NC_groundwater_1444_Ag_S-0.65um_54_12 | reverse complement strand
TTTCACCGCTATTCCGCGGAAAATGGCAGAGTCTATACCGTGGCGGTCGACGTTCGCAATCAGGCAGGTCTGGCGCTTTGCGAAAAAAAAGGCTTTCGACGCTACGCCGCTGTCGAGTATTATCAGGCGACAAAGGCTTTAGGAGCCGCGGTAGAACCCACGCCACCGCCCGCTAGATTGCGACCGCTGCGGAGCAGGGATGCTGCCATGCTAGCCGAATTGTATCAAGCTAGCACGCCGGCAGCGGTACGTCTGGTCGACAGTAGAACACCGGCCGATTTTGAAGTCGGATTGATCGAACGTACCATGGAGCTGTGGCGCAGACGCTGGCATGAATGTGAGGAAATGCGCTATGTGGTGGATGGTCCCGAAAGATCTTTGATCGGTTATCTACGGATACTGGGACAATACCGTGGAGAGGCACCACATACCTTGCAGATCGCCACTCATCCAGCCTACCCGGATCTGCTGCCAGAACTCTTACGCTTTGCCTTGGGCAAGCTGCGTGGCTTCCCTGGTAATGCCGCGATGACCTGGTCAGCATCCTATCATCCGCACAAGCGTGCTGCTTTCGTGGAAGCCGGCTTACAGCTAGTTACCGAAGATGTCTGTCTGGTCAAAGATACCTTCATTCCCCTGAAGTTGCCGCTGCAACCGCTGAAGACCGAAGAACTGGGTGCCTTCAGGCCGGCTTATTGCGATCCGGTAAGCAACAACTTGCGCTGATTCCTGAAGCGCGGATTCAAGCAAAAGCCAGGAACCGGTCGCCTCAGCGATCCGGTTCCTGGGCTAGCCCAGATGACCTGGCACCTGGCTCACTATTGATTTTGCTTTACCGTGACAGAGGCAGTACCTACTAATGCGACGTCGTTGTTCAAGGTAGCCTTGATCACTGCCGTTCCACCGGCAACGCCTGTCACCACGCCATTGCTATTTACGGTCGCGATGGAGGGATTCAGGCTTTCCCAGGTGAAATCGCTGTCCTTGCCGCGATCCTCGGGCGAAATGGCCGGCTTGCTCGGATCCGCCCAGCGCACCTTGGCGAACATGTCTACCGTCCAGCCTACCCAGAAATTGTTCATGTCGATCCAATCGGGCGGCGAGACGATAACCTTGGTGGGTCCGATGACCGTGACGGTCTTGGTATAGCTGAGCGTCGGATTGGCTTTCAGCGTAGCGGTCAGCACCACGTCACCCACACTCTTGCTCATGATCTTGGGATTGAAGGGATCGAAAGCCAGACCGGAACCTGACCAGCTGAAATCTTCGCGGGCCAGTTCAGAACCGACGATCTTCTGGTTGCTGGCATCCACGAACCAGCCCTTCACGTTGTAATAGAGGGATTCCGGATAGGTCAGCGTCTGTCCGACCCAATCGAACGATACTAGCTCGGAACGGGTCGCCATGACTGACGTTTCATCGGCTTCCCATTCCCAATGGGTGGTACGCGCCGAGGCATAGACATTGTTGGCATCTATGCGCAGACTACCCTTTTTCTCTCCGGATTTCACTTCTACCGTATAAGTACCCTGGGCGTCCGCCGTGAAGGAGGCACTGGCATCCAGCGAGCGAGTCGCGCCGCCTGGCACCTTTACCACTACCCAGGAGAGCGGGAGATCCACCGGATCTTGGGACCAGCTCACGCGGCCGCGCGGCGTATCTATTTTGACCTGGGCTCCCACCACCGTCATGTTGATGGTCTGATTGTCGACCCAGATCTGTTTCAGGTTGGCGCTACTGGCCAAGTTCTTGGCCTTCGGCTCTTCGATACTGTCCAGAATCCCTACCTCGCTGCCGGTGATCGTGAAACCATTGGCCTCGATCTTGATCTGGAAGGTGCCGGTATTCGCGGTTTTCGGCACGGTGACGGCAATAGAGGTGGAAGAAGCGCTGTTCACCGTCACTTCGGTCGATGGCGCCCAGCAGCCCGGACAGGTCGGTTCCTGGTAGAGCGTGACCTTGGGTGTTTCGTCTCCGAAATTACTGCCGGCTATGGTAAATTTTCCACCCGGTCCTACATAGCTGGGGGTAACTGACGAAATGGCTGGAGCTATTGCCGGGTTAGCGCCTAACGAAAGGGTCTTCGCCTCTGCTATCTTGTTAGCCAGAATTGTTGCTTGCAACTGGCCGGAAGACAGGAATACCGAAGCGCTAGCCACTTCATTGGCTGCTTCGGCAAAGGTTCCCACCCACACGGTAACGGTCCCGGCAGGCAGGCTCAAAAACACGGTCGAACTACCGGCCGCCGGGGTATTGCAACACTGGTAAGGCGTAGGCGTGGCGCTCGGGATGGTATCTTGCGTGCCTTTGTCGACGATGCGGGAGGCAATGGGCGTCTGATCAGGAGCTGCCACGCTCGACCGGGTACCCAGACTTCCGGCGTAGGCCTTGATCCATAGCGAGTTGGCGGTAGTCGGTATAAGCTGAGTCTTGCGACTGGCTGGCTTTGGCCACTTGACGGTCAATACCATTCCGCCGTAACCAGCCGGGCGCTGCGCGATGGCTGCCGGCTCCGTAGCTATGACCGCCGCCTTGGCCTGCGGTGCCACCAGCGGTTCGGCAGTTGCCGGACGATTGACAGGATTTCCAGCACCCGGCAATTGCGGGCTCGCCAGCCTATTTGGCCCGCTGGCCTGGCAGCCCAAGATGATGATGGGTAAAACCGAAGTGATTAAACGTCTGAACATTTTCATCTTGTTTCCCCCTTACTCGACGCCCAGGGGCAGGCCGCCGTAATTGGAGACCGTGACGCTGGCAGTGGCGATGCGGTTGGCATCGGCCGCCAGTCGGGCAGTCACCTGCAAGCTACCCAGAAGCGCATTCGGCACGGATGAGAGGAGACCCTTGTCATCGACGGTCGCCAAACCGGAATCGCTCGATTCCCACATGATCTGCTCCGGTCGAATGGCGAGCGGGCAGCCATAGCATTGACTGCTAGGCTGCGAAGTGACGATCGCACCGTTGGCAGCCTTCACTGTGACGTAAAGGTTCCGCTGGTACAGCGCTGCGCTGGCGTTGATAATATTTTGACTAAGGAAGATCTCTGCCGGAAGGATGGCAAAGCTCGTCAGTCCGACCTTGAGCTTGCCACTGATGGTCTTGCTGGGATCATACTTCAACATTCCGACAAAGGTAACTTCTGCCGGCTGCGAGTCCAGTACCGAATAGCGTCCATCGCTGGTATTGCGCGATAGACGATCGGCCGGGGTCAACGCCCAGTTGAAGTCGTCTGAATTCAAGCTCAGAGCGCCGCCAGGCGCCGCCAAGTTGGCACTGGGTTTAGGAACTACCCCGTTCGCTACCCCGCTTTGCCAATCGAAGAAGTTCTCGATCGCCCCGGGTACCAGGCAATTTACCGGATTGCTGGTATCGCCTTGCCACCGATAGAACTGCATGCCACTGCCCGTATAGGTGCCCAAGTAGACGTCTCTTATATTCTGCGCGATACCGCCGGCATTACCTAGCGACCAGATACCCATGGCACCGGCCGGAAATGCGACGCTACCCTGCGGATCTACTGACAGCGTGGCAGTGGAGCCGCTAGCCGTCACCGATAGCATGGTGGGCGATAGCTCGATTGCACTTCTGGGAACATAGTTAGGCTCCTGGTTATCAGCTTCCCAGGCAAAATTGGGATGGCTCTCGAGACCCTTTACTTGCAAGGAAACCGTAGCCCCTGCCACCCCATAAAC
>JACQUT010000256.1 GCA_016267585.1 Cyanobacteria bacterium NC_groundwater_1444_Ag_S-0.65um_54_12 | reverse complement strand
CCATTTTGAAACCTGATATTATCGGCCATTTTTGCATACCCTCACTCTTCCTCAAGAAACACCGTACTAGCAGTATATTGCCCGTTAATGACTGACAGTTTCTTAACAACAGGCACAATTCGGGTTAATCCGGAATGGTTGGCAAATAAGCAGCAGCAAGCACTTATGGAAATCGTCTAGCTCGGGTATAGAACAAGAGGTGCCAGGTTGTCCTGGGAGATAGCTTGCCGGGATACCAGGCCAGGAGGCTGGCGATGAGTATCGAAAGAGTCTTTGATATCGGTGGGAGTGCCCTCTCTGCCAACCGACTGTGGCTAGAGCTGATTGCCAACAACATGGCAAATGCCCAGACCACTCGCACTCCGGAAGGTGGTCCCTATCGCCGGAAGCTACCGGTATTTACGGAAATACTGGATCAAGAGCTGGGAATAGCTGCTGGCGTGCAAGTTAACGGTATTCTGCCAGACCAGCGTCCTTTCCAGAAAGTTTATCGCCCCGGTCATCCTGATGCCGACAAGAATGGCTTCGTTCTCATGCCTGATATCAATATAGTCACCGAAATGGTGGATATGATTGCCGTTCAGCGAAGTTACGATGCCAACGTAACACTGCTCGGGGCAGTCAAATCCATGACCAACAAATCCATGGAAATCGGGAGGTAAGCAGTCATGCTCGTCAATCTCAACATTTTGCCTGGCTTACCTAAAGTGGGGGGTGGCTTCGGTGATTTCCCCAAGCTGCCAGAAGCATCACCACTGGGAACACCCATGATGGAAACTGCCATGCCAGCTGCGGTCGATCCATCAGAGGGGGATAACGCAGAGAGCCATTTTGCGGCAATCTTGCAGGAAGCCATTGCAGCGGTGAGTCGCCAGGACGAGCGGGCCGATCAAGTGGCATTGGCAGCGGCAACCGGTAAAGAAGTAGATCCCCACGTAATGATGATCGAGAGCGCCAAGGCCGAAACATTGCTGCACCTGACCAGCAGTATCACCACCAAAGCAGCGCAAGGTTATCAGACCCTGATGAACATGCAAATCTAGCTATTCGGACCAAGGCAAAAAAGCATGGGTTTCCTGGCCAACCTTTCCCCGCAGCAACGCCTACTCGTACTGGGCGGTGGTGGCCTCGGCATACTGCTGGTAATAATCATCTTGATAGTAGCCCTGGTGAGTGGTGGCAAGAAAGGTAACCAGGATCCCTACGCCCAAGAACAAGCAGCCGGTTATGAAACCGTTTTTCGTCACCTCGAACCCAAGGAACAAGATGAAGCTGCCGCCGCCTTGAAGACCAAGAAGATCTCACAATTCAAGTTCACCGCTACTGGAGATCTCCTGGTAGCCAAAGATAAAGTGGCCGAGGCACGAGTAGCCCTGGGTGAAGCCCAGGTCCCCAAGAACCCGTCACACCAGGGTTTGGAAATCTTCAACAAGAAGGACTTCATTTCCACCGACTTCGATAAGAAGATTGCCTTCATGCGCGCTCTCAACGGCGAGCTGACACGCTTGGTGCGCAAAGTAGACGGAGTGGACGACGCGACCGTACTGGTAAACATGCCGGAGGACACGCTTTTTCAACAAGAGAAGAAGCCAATCACCGCCACCGTGATGGTAAAGATGCTAGGAGAGCGTTCCCTCTCTGCTACCCAAGTCGAGGGGTTACAACATATGTGCGCTTCGGCGGTACCTGGTCTGATGACCGATAACGTGACGGTAGTGGATGAACGCGGCGGCTTGCTTTCTAGCGGCCTCGAATCAAATGCCGGTAACCAGGAAGATCGCCTCATGTCTCGGCAAATCGACCAGCAGATTCGCGTCACGCGTGCACTCGAAACTGACTTGCAAAACAGCTTGCAGTTACTGTTAGACAAGTTGGTGGGTACCGGCAAGTCCATCGTGCGTGTGAAGCTGGAACTAGATTTCGACAAACAACAGGTCCGGAATCGTCTCATGGCACCGGTGACAGCCAACGGTGAGCCGTTGCCTAATAGCAAGGCGGTCTCGCGTGAAACGATCAAGGGGAACAACCAGTCCGGCGGGGTTCCCGGTACCGCAGCCAACGTGCCTAATTATCCACTGGTCCCTTTGTTGCCCGGCCAGTCGACCGGCAGCAGCAGCAAGGGTGAGACTATTCGCGAGAATATCCGCGAGCAGAATGCCTTCAGCCAAAAAGATCAAATCGTGCAAACGGCATCGGGCAACATCAAGCGAATGAGCATAGCCGTGTTATTGCCAGAAACGGTGCGCCCTGAAGCGGTTGACAAACTGCGCAACGTCATCGCCACTGCCGCCGGTGCGGATCCGGTACGGCGCGATCAAGTTACGGTAGAGCGCGTAAAATTCGATACCAGCCTCATCGATCAGCTCAAAGCCCAGATAGAGAAGCAAGGCGAGGAAAAAAAGACCGCGCTCAAGAAAACCGGTGGCATTGGCTGGAGTCTAGTGCTCTGGGGCAGCATCATTGCCTTCATCATCGCAACACTCATCGTGCTGCTGACCAGACGGCGCCGCCCACCCGAGAATCCCTTCGAAGCACTCACCACTTCACTCGATACGGACAGCTTGCCAAACTTTCAGCAAGGGGCCCTGGGCGGTTTGCCTTCCAATACGGCGCTCGGTTACGGATCGGGGAGCGGTCTAGCTTCCGAACCATTTGGACCCAGCGAAGCCTTCTCGGCTCCCGCCAGTTATGACATGCCACCAGCAGCTGGCGGATTGACTGCGCCTGACACTGAGGGACCTTTTAACTTTCTCTACTCGGTAGCACCCGAACAAGTAGCAGAGCTGCTGGCTACCGAACGTCCAGCGACCGTGGCGGGAATACTGGCACAACTGGACAATAACTTCGCGGAAGCAGTGATCGCACACATGCCCATGGAAAATCAGACGGAAATCTTCAGCCGGCTAAGCCAAGGTGCTACGTTACCTGCCATGACACAGCGCATGGTATCGCAGCATTTGCGCCGCAAGCTAGGCGTACCGGCTTAAGGCAGAAAACACAACCCGATGCCACAACGACGAGGCTTAGTGCCGGATCTGGTCCTTGCCGGGATCGTCATCCTGGTATTGGCAATTTTAATAATTCCTTTGCCCACCTGGATGATCGATCTGCTGCTGATAATCAACCTGGTGGTGGCGCTCATCATCATCTTCGTTGCCCTCTACATCATCAGGCCACTAGAGTTTGCCTCGTTTCCCTCGCTTTTGCTGATCATGGCGCTCTATCGCCTGGCAATGAGTATCGCTACTAGTCGTAGCATTCTGGCCAATGCTGAAGCCGGTAAAGTAATTGACACCTTTGCGCATTTTGTAGTGGGTGGCAACTATGTGGTGGGAATCATCCTCTTCCTGATCTTGGTGATCGTGAATTTCATCGTGATAACCGAAGGGGCCAAGCGCGTGGCGGAAGTAGCGGCTCGTTTCACTCTGGATGCCATGCCTGGCAAGCAGATGTCCATCGATGCCGATCTGGCGGCAGGATTAATAGATGCTGACGCCGCCAGAAAACGGCGCGAGAATCTCGAACGCGAGGCCAATTTCTTTGGCGCCATGGATGGTGCTAACAAATTTGTGCGCGGAGATGCCATCGCTTCCATCATATTGATCGTCGTGAATATCGTAGGCGGCATCCTGATCGGTATTTTTCAAAAGGGCTTCGAAATTCCCCAGGCCCTCACGGTATTTACCCTGCTGACCATTGGCGATGGCTTGGTAGGCTTGATTCCCTCACTCTTGATCTCGATCTCGGCAGGATTCGTGACCACCCGCGCTGCATCAGACTTCAATCTAGCAACTGATCTCAAGAATCAACTTTTTACCAGTCCCAAAGTATTGGCAATTTCCGGCAGCGTCATCATTGCAGTGGGTTTTATACCGGGGTTCCCGGTGGCGCTCATGCTGATCATAGGTCTAGCATTACTCTTTCTTGCTTTCATGGCTTTTCGTCGTGCCCTATCGCCCGCGGGTGGAGGCGCCGCCCCGACCGAACCCGGAGCAGCCGGTGAAGAGTATGACGAGTACAGCCCGGAATCGGATGAGGATCTGAAAAATCCGGAAAATGTGATGAAAATGCTCGGGGTGCCACCGCTCACTTTGGAACTGGGGCTAGATCTGGTACCGCTGGTGGATCCGGGATTGGGTGGCGAACTGATGGATCGGGTGGTGCCGATGCGCGTAGCCATTGCTTTGGACATGGGTTTCGTCATGCCTGGTATCCAGTTCAAAGACAACCTGAATCTACGCCCCAACGCTTATCAGATCCTGGTCAAGGGCAACGTGGTGGCCAGCGGGGAATTGTTAGTCGGCTACATGCTAGCCATTCAGCAGGCCACCACCGACACCAGCCAGGAGTTGGTAGGCTTTCCGACAGCAGATCCGGCCTTCAACCGTAATGCCGTATGGGTTGCTGGTGCCGAAGCCCAGCGGGCGGCACAGCTAGGTTATCTTATCCAGGATCCGACCAATGTCCTGACTGCGCACCTTGAAGAAGTGGTGAGATCTCATGCCCATGAGATCCTTAGCCGAGAAGAAGTCAAGCTGATGCTGAACCGTTTACAAGAAAAAGCACCAATCACTGTCAAGGAACTGGTGCCAGAAATCCTCTCGCTCGGCGAAGTACAGCGAACTCTGCAATCGCTGCTGCGCGAGCGGGTAAGCATACGCGATCTGGCTACCATACTCGAGAAATTGTCCGATTTTGGCAAACTGACGAAAGATGCCTTCGTGTTGACCGAGCTGATACGCCAGCAATTGTCTCGAAATATCTGTACTCAGCTAGCCAACGCGGAAGGCGTGATCGAGGTAATTACTTTGGAAGCTGGCGTAGAATCAGCAATCACCCAGGCCATCCAGCAAGGACCACAAGGACCGACCCTGGCGCTCAATCCACAAATAGCTCAGCTAGTACTGGCACGCTTGGCAACCGTCTACCACGAAGCTACCGCACGCGGACAAAATCCCGCAGTGCTAACCAGCCCACCGATCAGGCCGCATGTAAAGAATCTCGTAGAGCGGAATTTCCCGGCACTGGCAGTTATTTCTTATGCGGAAATTTCCGTCAAATTCAAGGTGCAACAAGTAGGTCAAGTCTCAATTGCTATCGGTGCAGTTAGCTGATTTCTTAACTATTTGATGTATTGACAAGCAATTAATTTAGGTGTCAAATAATTAGTGATATCGCGACACCGGTGTTCTTCGCCAATGCGCTGAGGGCACCTCAAGTAAACGTTCGGGTGACTGTGCCATGACAAGCAGAATTATCAATTTTGCACTGCTATTCATCCTTGGTAACGGCAGCGCTGTTTACGCCACCGCTGAGGCTCCCGGAAATGACTATTTACAAACTCGCGACCGAATTGAAGTACGGCGTGGCAAGCGTACCGGCGTGGAT
>JACQUT010000258.1 GCA_016267585.1 Cyanobacteria bacterium NC_groundwater_1444_Ag_S-0.65um_54_12 | reverse complement strand
TCGGGACGCCAGCCCTGTTTTAGCAGCGCCAGAGCGACTGCCAGGTTATCAGCATAAATGAGTAGATTATCAGCAGTGCCAGGATTGGTGCCAGACGAGCCTACTTTGGCGTAGCAGGTAAGGTTCGCTGGTGCGATAGCTTTTGCGGTTGCCTTTCCATCCCATTCCAAGCGCATTGGCTAATGTTAAGTACCGGGGATTTTGCGGTCAAGTATGAACGATTAGTACAAAAATTTTGTAAATATCGGAGCTGAACGAAAAGTGCAGTTGTTGGCTAGTAGACTTCTAAACATAAAACATTAGACTTTGCAATCGTAATACTCACGCTTCACGCTTGGCAGATCAGCTAGTGACTGTTCCGTTATGCTAGCCTATTCAAGGCGAGTTCTGTCATGTTAACCGTATTCCGGCGGATGCCGTGGTGGCACTCAAAAGAAACGGTTTCACTTGCTGGTGCTGGTCGCTTTGTCCGCGATCAGCTGCAAAATGGCGGGACCCTGTTATCAGTGATTTTTCTTGTCGGTTTTTCTATAGGCCGCAGGTTTCAACACCGATCACTGATCGCTAACCGAACCCTGCAAGTTGAACACGCCGCGGAACGCTTTTTACCAGCAGCAAGAGCAGAGCTAGCTAAAGCTTCGCATGAATTGCAGATCCTGGAACGCGCAAAAAGGGAATTTCTTTCCGTGATCGGTCATGAGTTGCGGACTCCCCTCAATTTGATCACTGGTTACGCCAGTATGCTAGCTGACGGAGTTTTCGGCGAATTGACAGCAGAACAACGGGAAGCCTTGGAGCAAGTGATAGACGGTGGCGATCGCCTGCTGGCACTGATTAACGACCTCCTGGATATGACGAGATTAGACGCTAAAACCATCAGCCTCTCTGATGAGGAGTTAGATTATGCCGCGCTAGTGCGAGATCTGCTCTACGAGGTGCAATGCCAGGCCCAGGCACGCGGTATCTCGATAGAAACCGCTATTCCCCCGGATCTGCCACTGGTGCATGGCGATCGGCAGCGGGTAGCTCAAGTGCTGGAAAACTTATTATCGAATGCCATCAAGTTCAGTAGAGCGGGCGATCGCATTCGAATAACGGTCAGGTTGGTCGCGTGCGAGCTGATTACCGAGATCAGTGATACTGGCCCCGGAATTCCTGCTGCTGCTTTACCCAAGCTCTTTACGCGCTTTTATCAAGTGGATATGAGCGCTTCGCGCGCCTACGGCGGAACCGGTTTGGGATTGGCAATCGTGAAAGGCTTGGTGGAGGCGATGGGCGGCAAAGTAGGTGTGATCAGTCTAGAGGGACAGGGTTCGACATTTTGGTTTACTTTACCTGTTACCAGAAACGTGATCGCTGCAGCAATTTGAAGGTCTTTCATGCCCAACAACCACACCGTCAGCGAATTTGGCCGCTACCTGATCTAGCCATTTACCGGCTTGCTCGACGGCGGTTATCAAGTGAGCCGCTAGCGACAGATCTACTTCTTGCTCGCTATTGCCTTCTCTGATGGCGCACCGTCCGGTATGAGCTATGGTATTGCGAACCTGGAAGAGGGTTTCTATTGCCTGGAAAAGTGTCTTGTCTTCCCGCATGAGATTGTGCCCGCAGATCAGGTCCAAGACCGACGAGAATATTTGGCTAGTTGGAATCTTGGCATGCCGTCCCGCTAATTTTTGGTAAAGCGGATCCATCAGCCCGCCAGGCTTGCGGGCTTGTAGCTGTTCGGCTATACGCTTGGCTTTGGTCTCACATGCAACGGCGGCGCCGAGAATGGCAATTGGGCGCATGCCGATGAAGAGGAGTTCCTTAGCCTGCATCAGTGCGATCTCGTGGACTTCCGGCTCGAAGTTGTGTTGCAGATCCTGCCGGATCTGCTCCCAGATCCGATCGGTGAGCACGTTTCCTGGTACCAGGGGTGGCTGTGGCAATTGACTGACATGTATTGTTTGACCGTCAAATTGGCGCCAAGCTATCTCTCCGCCTATTGGCAAGCCGGCTGGCCCGAGCCAGAAAGTATGCGTGCGAAATTTAAGATAAAAAAGAAAACGTGCGAGCACATCCTGGCTGATCCGGCTACTGGCTTGTTCTAGATCTAGCGCCAGAGCATCAGGCAAAGCAAAGTCCGGCAGTTGCGGTGTTTCCCAGAGTATTTCCAGGTCCAGGCGATCTACGGTGAGTGCAGCTGCGGCCATCGGAGCTGATTCCAGATAGCAATCAAGGGCGGGATGGTTGGTGTAAGGGGCGCGCAGCCGCACTTCTAGTAAATGACTATCTCCCCTGGGAAGTTGTGCGGTTGAAAGTACGATGGTCTCCAGTGGCGAGCCAGGAGCGCGTAAAAAGCGAAAAGGAAGATGCAATTTGCCCTGTCGCGAGATAACCATAGGACAGCATTGTGTAACAATTGGCAGCATAATAGGAGGTTGGTCAGTCCAATAAGACTCGTCGCTCAGTTGAGTTATACTGAATAGCAATGAGAGCCCAAATCGGCGTTGCAAGCTTACTTTTGCTTTCTTGGTTTCTTGGCTCGTGCCAATCACCGAAAATTGTCGCTTTACCGGGGCCTTTTCTCTGGGGCGTCAGTGTGGCTGGCCATCAAGTGGAGGGACAAGATCGCACCAGCCAGTGGCATGTGTGGGAGAAGCTAGGGC
>JACQUT010000257.1 GCA_016267585.1 Cyanobacteria bacterium NC_groundwater_1444_Ag_S-0.65um_54_12 | reverse complement strand
GCCCTCCGGCCCGGCCAGGAAAATGCTAGCCAGGCGGCGTGCGATCTCGTCGGCCACTTGAGCCAGGTTCATCGAGCAACCAGAGCCAGTGGGGCATTCTACTTGATACTGATCGCCCAGGTAATGATGAAAACTGCGCAACGCTTCGATTAGCAGGTAATTCATCGGAAACCAGATTGGTCCACGCCAGTTCGAATTACCACCAAACAAGCTGGTGGTCGATTCTGCCGGATCGTAGTCTACCCGGTGCAACATGCCATTTACCTGCAAACGATAAGGATAATCGTGATGCAAGCGCGAGAGTGACCGGATCCCGAAGGGCGAAAGGAATTCGCGTTCATCCAGCAAGATCTTGAGGATCCGGCGCAGGCGCTCGGGATCGACTAGCGCGAGCAGACGCCGATTTTCCTGACCTGGCGTGACCAGGTCGGCACAACCGCGTAGCAAATCTGGCCGCTGGCGGATGAACCATTCCATGCGTCGGGTAAAGCTGGAAGAGCGTCCATGGATGTCTGGGCTCAAGGTACTGACGGCAAAAAGCGGAACCATCCCTACCAGCGAGCGTACCTTCAAGAAGGTATTTTGGCCGTCCGGCAAGCGCAATACGTCATAATAGAAGCCATCTACCGGATCCCATAATTTTACGCCGTCGCGTCCGACCTCGTTCATCGCATGGGCGATACGGACGAAGTGCTCCAAGAATTTGCTGGCGACATCTTCATAGGCCGAATTTTCGCGTGCCAGTTCCAGGGCGATATCCAGCATGTTCAGGGTATACATGGCCATCCAGCTGGTACCATCGGACTGCTCTAGATAGCCACCGGTAGGAAGTTTGGCGTTACGATCGAAAACTCCGATGTTGTCCAGGCCCAGGAATCCGCCCTCGAAAATATTGTTACCTTCCTGGTCTTTACGATTGACCCACCAGGTGAAATTTATCAATAACTTGTGGAAAATCCGCTCGAGGAATTGGCGATCGCCCCGCCCCGCTAGCTCTTGCTCGATACGATACACCCGTAGCGCCGCCCAGGCATGCACCGGCGGGTTCACATCGCCGAGCGCCCATTCGTAAGCCGGTAATTGCCCATTGTAGTGCATGTACCATTCACGTAAAAGCAATACTAGCTGCTCTTTGGCAAAATCCGGATCTACCAGCGCCAGGGTCACGCAATGAAAAGCCGAATCCCAGGCCGCATACCAGGGATATTCCCATTTATCGGGCAGCGAGATGACATCGCTGTTATACAAATGATTCCACTCGTGATTCCGGCCAGAGTGACGCTCGGCGGGCGGCGGCGGTAACGCCGGATCGCCCTGTAGCCATTGTTCCACGACGTAGTGATAAAACTGTTTTGACCAGAGCATACCGGCCAGGGCCTGTCGCATGATATTTCTGGCATCTGGGGCCAGACTTTGCGGTAAACGGGAGGCGTAGAATTCATCGGCTTCTTGGCGCCGCAACTCGAAGGTTTCTGAAAATTCTTTGCCGAAAGGTTGCAAAGACAGCACCGGCGAGTCGGCTGGCAAAAAACGTAGACAGATCACCTGGGATGCGCCGGGACCCAGCACCAACCGGTAATGCGCTGCCGCTTTGGTTCCCACCGGTTCCGGGTTGATTGCTGCGCGCAGCCCATGCACGATATAGTCATGAAAGGCATCCTTGACATAAGGATTAGCATTGGGCACTCGATAGAGTCGCTGGTTATTGGTGACATTTTCCGTGAACAGTAGTTCTGGTGTGCCTTCACAGCAGAACTGACGTGGACGATAAGCCGGATGCTGGACTGCTAGACTGACCCAGTGCGCAGCGGTCACGGCCAAGGCCTGCATGCCAGGGTGCAGTTCATCATAGCCCCACGACCAGGTATTGCGAAACCAAATGGTCGGCAGCAAGCGCAGTTCGGCCGGAGCCGGACCGCGATTCGTCGCGGTGATCCGAACCAGGATATCTTCCGGGGTGGCTTTGGCGTACTCGACCAGAATGTCAAAGTAACGATCTTCAGCAAAGATACCGGTATCCCATAGTTCGTACTCCGGGCTGCGCTTGTCACGGAAACGGTTTACCCCTACCAGCTCCTCGTAGGGGAAGGGAGCCTGTGGATACTTGTAGAGGTACTTCATGTAGGAATGGGTCGGCGTGCTGTCCAGGTAAAAATAGACTTCTTTCACGTCTTCGCCGTGGTTACCCTCGGTGCCCGAAAGGCCAAAGAGGCGTTCTTTCAATATCGGATCGCACATGTTCCAAAGGGCGATGGCAAAGCAAATTCTTTGCTGGCGATCGCAGATGCCAGCTATGCCATCCTCGTTCCAGCGATAGGCCTTGGAACGTGCCTGATCGTGCGTCAGATAATCCCACGCGGCGCCATCCGGACTGTAATCTTCCCGGACCGTACCCCAGGCGCGTTCGCTGAGGTAGGGCCCCCAACGTTTCCAGTGGGCGATCCGCTCGCGCGCTTCCGCGAGCCGTAGCTCTTCTTCAAGCACTGTAGTTACTCCTCAACTATCACTGGAAGGAATAGGCTTTTGCTGTCAACCTGTCAATAGAGACGTCTGATCCGCATATTCGCCGAATCGGCTATGTAGAGGGTGAACGGTCCACCTACCGCTACTCCCCATGGTGTATCAAAGCTAGCCTGCAGGGCATAATTGCCATCGCCAGCATAGTCGGCCACACCATTGCCGGCCACGGTAGCAATGTCGCCACTATTATCAACCCTGCGAATGCGGTTATTCATGGTATCGGCGATATACAGGTTGCCTGCGCTATCTACCGCCACACCATAAAGTTCATCCAGCTGGCACTGGTAGCCGGGCCGTTGTCGCCAGAGTAGTCTAACATGCCATTGCCGGCCACCGTGCTGATGATGCCACCAGACGTTACCCGGCGGATCACGCTATTGTCAGTATCGGCAATGTAAAGGTAACCGGTGCTGCTGATGGCGATACCGGCAGGCGAACAGAGGCTGGCGCTGGTGGCCGATCCGCCATCGCCCAGATAATCGCAAGTGCCGTTGCCCACGACAGTCGTGATGGTCCCCGTCGGTGTCACCCGGCGGATCACATTGTTCAGGCTATCGGCAATGTAAAGGTTGCCAGCACTATCTACCGCCAATCCAGTAGGGGTATTTAGACTGGCGCTGGTAGCCGGGCCATTGTCGCCAGTGTAACCGGCCGTACCATTGCCTGCTACCGTGCTGATGATCCCGGAAGGCGAGACCTTGCGTACCCGGTTGTTAAACGTGTCGGAAAAATAGAGGTTGCCGGTATTATCTACCGTCAGGTATTGCGGGGTATCCAGCAGCGCATTGCCAGCCGGTCCCCCGTCACCGCCGAAGGTGTCTAGCGCGCCGTTCCCGGCGATGGTAGCAATATTGCTCGCCAGATTCACCTGGCGTATGCGATTGTTATTGGTATCATTTATGTATAAGTTGCCCGCGCCATCAAAGGCTACGCCGCGCGGTGACTTCATCTTGGCTGCGCTGACCGGTCCGCCATCGCCCGAAAAACCCCAGCCACTCCCCATGGTGGTGATGGTGCCGCTGGTATCCACCTTGCGAATGCGATGGTTGCTGGCATCAGCGATATAGAGATTGCCGCTGGCATCTAGCGCCATTCCGCGGGGGCTATTGATGCTGGCGCCGGTAGCCGGGCCATTATCACCAGCAAAGGCTGCCGTACCGTTGCCGGCCACGGTGGTGATGGTGCCGTTGCTAGCTACCTTGCGAATCCGGTTGTTGCCACTGTCCGCTATGTAGAGATTGCCGCTGGCATCCAGCAACACGTCGCGGGGATTGTTCAAGCTGGCGCCGGTAGCCGGACCGTTATCACCGGCAAAGGCTGCCGTACCGTTGCCGGCCACGGTGGTGATGATGCCGTTGCTAGCTACCTTGCGAACGCGATGATTTCCGGTATCAGCGATGTAGAGGTTCCCGGCGCCGTCAATCGCCACGTCGTTGGGATTCCGGAAATTGGCACTGGTAGCTGGCCCGCCATCGCCCGCGTAACCAAACGATCCGTTGCCGGCCACGGTGGTGATGATGCCGCTGGTATCCACCCGGCGGATACGCTTGTTACCGGCATCGGCAATGTAGAGATTTCCTATGGTGTCTAGAGTTATGCCAATCGGGCCATCTAACTTGGCGCTGGTGGCGGGCCCGCCATCACCCGAGTAACCCCAGAAGCCATTGCCGGCCATGACGGTAATGGTGCCACCTGGCGTGATGCGATATACCGAGTCGGCACCGTTTGCTGTCACGTAAATATTGCCGGCATTATCCACGGTCAAGCGTTCGGGAGTCCAGAGCGGCCAGTCGAGTGCCACCGTACCTGGGCCAGGTACGGTGGTGCCGGCATAGGTATCGAGCGTGGTACCGGATACCCGGAACTTACCGGCAGTATTTGCCACCAGGTCACCGATCCGGACGGTCAGTGGTCCGGTAACCGCACCAGTGGGGATGGGCACTACCAGTCTGGTCCCGGTGGGATCCACCGTTCCGGTGGCATAGGCCGTGCCATTGAAGTACACCAGGTTCATTTCCGGGTTGGCATCGAATCCGTTGCCGTAGAGAGTGATAAATTCTCCGATGGAACCGCTGGCGGAGGAGAGTTCGGTCACCAGAGCTCCCCGATCGAGCAGAGCAAAAGTGCCGGTCGTGGTATTGCGGGCAATCGCCCTGATCGGATCTTGATTCTGTCCCAATGACCGATCTACCAGGATCCATACTTCGGAATATTCTGCAGCGGTGAGATCGGTGGTAGCCGCGAACGTATCGGGAGTGCCTATGGTGACTTTCCCCAGCAGTGCCCGGAGCTGCGCCGTGGAAAAACCCTTCAACCCCGCTATGGCTGATATTGCCGTGGTACTGCGGCTAATTTGCAGACGTGGGCTGGTAATACTGACCCAGCTGCCATTCACTCGGCTAACCAGTGTTCGCAAGCGCGCTGCTGGCGATCCCACGCGATTCGGATTGCCGCCGGCGGCCAGCCCCTTGACTGCTTCCAGAATATAGGG
>JACQUT010000269.1 GCA_016267585.1 Cyanobacteria bacterium NC_groundwater_1444_Ag_S-0.65um_54_12 | reverse complement strand
CGGAACACCTCAGCCACGAGGGGTAAGCCCGAAAACCCGGTAACCACCCGATCGAGAGGCGTCGGATCGATCTTGAACGGCAGAATCCCACCGGATTCCGGGCCAGGTCGGCGGAGTTTTCGCTTGCTCAGGCCAAAGAGTCGCATGCCGAGGCCGCCGAACTCAAGAGGGGCGCCAACGTGGCGCCGGATCAGGGTTGCTCTCCGGCGGAATCAGGAAGGGTATTGCTCCCATACCCAGCCCTTGACACAAGTCTCGAGCAATATATGCCGATAGTATATTCGGAATTCGAATAAATATGTTAAAATAACTCCACAGCTCAAGAGAGGTGCCGTATGTCACCAGTTGCCATTGTGCCCACTAACCAGGCGATCGCCTCCGTGATCCGGTTGCTTCGCAAGCAGGCAACTCTAACGCAGGGTCGGCTTTCACAAGAGTCAGGGCTGAGCCAGCCAGCAATCAGCGAGATGGAGCGAGGAAGTCGGCTAGATTTGGATAACTTGCGTGCCATTGCCAGCCCCCTGGGAATCAGTGTTTGGCAACTTATGCGTATGGCAGAGATGCTTGATAAGTCCCCTGATGCCATCAGGGAAATAGTTACTAGTGGAACAATCGCTGAAGCATTACTTGATCCTTCCGAAATGGAGTCACTATTTTCCGCAGCAATAGGTGAATGACACCAGACCAAGAGGAAGCCAAACGGCAGCTACTGGATCGCTTAGGTACTGCTAGAAAGGCTATATCTCAGGCTTCCGGATGGGTACGCGGGCTGTCAAATGATGATCTGAAGCCCTTTGGAATTGACATCAAACCTGAGGTTGCCGACAGCATGGACCGCATCGTAACTCAGCTCGATGAAATAACCGATATGCTCAATGGTGATCGCATCTCAGATGCGCGTGGCATCTACCGGTACAAGTATCCAGAATGGAAGCGATACTTTGATCTGGCCCGGCTACTGTGGGGCAATTTAAATCCGTGAGCAATCACCCTTTCACTATATCCATTACATTGACTCCCAGGCGTTCGAGCGCACGCTCGGCAATCTGCGCCATCCGGTCATCCCCGAGCTCGCGGGACTTCTGGTAAAGGGAGCGCCAGATGGCTATGGCCGTCTGACGCTGATTGCGGCGCAGCGACAGACCTGCCGCCATGCGGGTAGCCGATAGCCAAAGATTATGATCTTCCCGGCGCCGGGCGGCCAGGCTGGCACAATGTTGAAATGCCTGGATCGCGGCTGGCAGATCCTTGCGATAAAGAAACTCTATAAAACCCAGTTGAAAAGGGTAACGCGGATCCGTCGGATGGCGACGCGCGCCGCTGGCCACCAGCTCTGCTGCTCGCTTGCCATCCCCGGCATCGCCCAGCACCCAGGAACCGAAGAGGTAAGCATCCCGAAAATGCGGATCGAGGCCGATGATCAGGGTGAGCCCCTCCCAGAGATGCTCGTAGCGGCGGGTAGCGAGATCTTCGGTGAGCTTCTCGCCGTTGTACTGCAAAAATTGCAACCAGAAACTATCTGCCAGCAAGTTGTCGAAGCCCGTGGCGATCGCCTGGATCACTTCGCGGCGCGGTACCGGATAGCGCGCCACCCCTTCGGCCCCATGCATCCGGTCGAGCCGCCCGGAGAGCCCGGCCGCCGCTGCGAGCGTCAACAGGCTGCCAAAGCTGCCGGCCAGTACAGCACCACGCAAAAACATGGCAACTAGAACTCGCGCCGCGCAAAGATTCCCACGGCCAGCAATAGCACGAAAGCCGTGTAACAGCCGCCGTAGGCCAGTGCCAGACCCCACTGGCCGAGCGAGAAAGGCGCGCCGTAGACCACCTGGTTCTTGATGTTCAGATGCCCGAGATTGGGCAACAAGTAATAAGCCCCCTCGGCCAGCACCTTGACCAGCGGGCGAGCGTTACGGGCCAGGGCTTTTAGCCCATCCAGGTTATTCCCGGTCAGGTAGAGGGAAAAAGTATAGACCAGCGCCAGCACCGGCGAGGCGAAAGTCGAGAACATGAGAGATAGTCCCACCAGTAACAACAGCTCGACCCAGAGCAGCGCCACCGCCCACAAGAGCGGCAACTCGAAAGCGCGCAGCGCCAGCAAGAGCACTACGTAAGCCAGTGTCATCAGCGCGAGCAGCACGGTGAGGGTAGCCACCAGACCACAGAATTTTCCCAGCAAGAATGAGTGGCGCGCCACTGGTTTGGCCAGCACGATGAAGACGGTGCGCTGGTCCAGCTCGCGATAGAGCAGGCTGGTGCCGATGAAGATCGCGATGGCGACGCCAAAGAACTCGATGGCTGCCAGTCCCAGGTCGCGAACTATTTTTTGGTCCTGTCCGATGGAGAGCGTTCCCAGCAGCACGCTGGCCCCCAGCATGGCCAGTGCGAAGAGCAGACTCACGTTCAACACGCGATCGCGAATGGTCTCGCGAAAAGTATTCTCTGCCAGATCCCAGATCTTGCGCATTACCGCTCACCGCGCCTCGGGTCAGCTCCGGGCCGCTCGGCGCTCACCACCTTGACGAAAAAATCCTCCAGCGACTGTCCGCCGGCCAGCAGCTCGGGCACCGAGCCCAGCGCCACTAGCTGGCCATTTAACAAAATGCCCACACGATCGCAGACGTCTTCCACGTCCGAAAGGATGTGCGAGTTGAAGAAGATGGTCTTGCCGGCCCGCTTGAGTCCCAGGATTATTTCCCGCAACTCGCGGCGACCCACCGGATCGAGCCCGCTCATGGGCTCGTCTAGCAATACCAGATCGGGATCGTTGATCAGTGCCTGCGCGATACCGATTCGCTGCAGCATGCCCTTGGAATACTTGCGCAACTGCACGCGCTGCGCGCCGGTCATACCTACCAGTTGCAGCAAGTTTGCACTACGCTCGGCCAGCACCTTGGCAGGCAGGCCGAAAAGGCCGCCGCAAAACCGCAAGAACTCGGCGCCCGTCAGGTAATGGTAAAAGTAAGGATTTTCCGGCAGAAAGCCGATCTTGGTCCGCACCCGCGGATCTTCCGGCCGTCCACCGAAGATCCGCACCGCTCCGCGCGTGGGACGCATCAGCCCGAGAAAGAGCTTCTGCGCGGTGGTCTTGCCGGCGCCATTGGGACCCAGCAGGCCAAACGTCTCACCCCGCGCCACCTGCAAGGTAAGACCGGAGAGGCCTACCTTGGCGGGTTGCCCGATCTGGGCCGGGTAGATCTTGGTGAGATCCGAGGCGTCGACGACCAAGGCGTTATCGTCCATACCATCATCCCCTTATTTGAAATTTTCCAGTCTGATTGCCACGATGGCTTTAGCGGTTTTCTTGCCCGTTCCCTGGATAATATAACGCTCTTTGGCAGTGGCGATCGCTGCGATTTTATAGGCGATCGCCCCGTAGTGCAAGGTGGTACTGGGCGCCGCTATCGCTCCGGCACCGAACTCATCGCCCGGTACCTTGGCCTCGTCGGCGGCAATGGCCGAGTTAATGGCTTGTTGCGTACCCCAGGGAGTGCGGGGGTAACTGAAGATGTATTCCGGATTGCCCACCACGCTATTCAGATCGTCCGGGTACACCCCCACCTTGTCGACACCGTACTGTTCGAGCGCCAGCTGCACGGTGTGAGCATTGGTCTGCACGCCGGCATTCCGCGCCTTGTCCTGCGCCCCCACGAAGTTCGGCACGGCCACGGCAGCCAGGAGGGCGATGACGATCATCACCACTATGAGCTCGATGAGGGTGAAGCCGTTCGCGGCTGGTCTGGTCGCGCTCCTGACGGTGAGGCGAAAAAAATGACGGCGCTGCCCTTGCGGTTTTGCAAGCGCCGTCATAATTAAGCTAGCTGCCGCTAATCAGAAGTTTTGCAGTCTGGTAGCTATGACCGCCTTGTTAGCTTTCTTTCCTGACCCTATAATGACATATTGTTCAGATGCAGTTCCATATTTCTTATAGGCAATGGCGCCATAATGTTTTGAATCCGTAGGGATAGCCGCTGATCCGTCCCCTGCAGCACCACCGTCCAACGTGGCACCATTCTGCTTAAGCTCATCCGCAGCAGAAGTATCAATTTTAGCGGCTTGTTGAAAGCCCCAAGGCGTCTTTGGATAGGCTTGAATGTATTCCGGTTGCCCTACCACCTTGTTAGGAGCTGCCTCGTTTAAAGATGCCGGATATACACTGGCGTTATCCACCGCGTATTGCTCCAGCGCCATCTGCACGGTATGGGCATTGGTCTGCACGCCGGCGTTCTTCGCCTTGTCCTGCGCCCCCATGAAGTTCGGTATGGCCACCGAGGCCAGGATCCCGATGATGACGACCACCACCAGCAGCTCGATCAATGTGAAGCCGCCCGACTGCTTTGCCTTGACTCTTACCATCTGCTACCTCCTTAACCGCAGGTGAGGATATGGGCTGACAAACTGCGCACGCTGCGCTAGCATCCCCACATCCCGCTTTTTGTGTCCCTTTTCAGAGCGCCCTACCACCTACTTCCCGGCTCGTCGTGATAATAAACGGTGCCAGCTCATGAAATTTCGAACCGAGCCGGTAAGAGTGCTCCCAATATCCCGGCTGCGGAACCAGATTTCCGTGTCCTGGCTCACCGGTACTGCTGGCAAGCACCGCTGCCAACTGATTCAGGGCCAATGACGCCTTCCTGGCAGCGCAGCGGTGCTTTTTCAGAATGGGTGCGCTTGCCATTTTGTAATTAACATAACATTCATGGTGGTTGCCTTTAGCGGGTATAATGCAATTACAGCCTCGCACCTAGGCTGTTTGGCGGCACTTCTTGAAAGGTACCAGAGCTAAAAATGGTCAGAGCGCGGTTCAACTCTCATTTGAAGTCGTGGATCAGATTGACCTGGATATTGAGATTCTTGATGAAAAGGATTTCAAGAATGCTGAACTGCTGTTCGGGAAAGAATCTGTAGAATGATTCTTATTTATCAATTTATCATAGCTATAGTCATTACGCTTGCGTTTGGTGGGTGTAAGTATAGTGACAACAATGCCGACGTCAAACCCATTGATCCGATTTCACATGCAGAAATACCAGCCAGTCTCTTCGGGCTACATTTATATTCTTCCGACATCCCATGGCCCACGGTAGCTTTTTCAAGCAACCGATTATGGGGCAGGTTCACATCATGGGCGCGTATTAACACTGCGGAAGGCGTATACGACTGGAAATTAATTGATAGTTTATCGGATCTTGCGCAAGATAATAACATTGATCTGCTTTATACATTCGGAGCCACTCCCCAGTGGGCTTCTTCAGAACCGACTTCAGGACCGGATGAGCCGGGCGGATTTGGACAGGGGAGCACCGCTCCACCACGCGATATGAGATACTGGGATGATTTCGTTCGGGCTATTGTCACCCACAACAAAGAACGCGGCGGCAGAATCAAGTACTGGGAGATCTGGAATGAGTGGAATTTGCCTGAGTTTTGGGCAGGAGATACTGCTACCATAGTTGCCATGGCACAACATGCCTATCAAATCATAAAATCCATTGATTCGAATGCTCTGGTACTCGCCCCCGATGTCGCTCCCACTGATCCTGCAGGAAATTTTGATAATCTTGTTGCAGATTACATCAATCGGTTTTTGGCCGCTGGCGGCGGTAACTATGCTGATGTGATAACATTCCATGGATACCGACAAAATCCAGAAAATATCGTTTCATTGGTAAATGAAATCAGAAAGGTCATGGTTGTCAACGGGCAAAGCGCCAAGCCGCTCTGGGACACTGAGGGCAGTTGGGGGACAGGTGCATACTTACCCGACCTTGACATGCAAGCTGCATTTGTAGCGCGTTATTACCTCTTGCATTGGAGCATGGGTGTCGAACGTTTCTATTGGTATCAATGGGTTGGTGCCAACCCTGACCCCCAAAAAGGATGGGGGACATTATGGAGTTCCATTCGAGGAGGAATACAAAAATCAGGAATCGCCTACCGAGAAGTCTATAAATGGCTTGTGGGAGCCACAATGACAAGTAACTGCGCAGTGCAGAGTGATGGCACAACTTGGATATGTAGTCTATCTCGTCCGGGAGACTATGAAGCGCAAGCTATTTGGAACACTGCTAGTAACGTGCCAACACAGGTATCAAGCCAATTTAGACAGTATCGTAATTTAGATGGGGGAAAAGTTGCAATACAAAGTGGCGACTCCATTATAATTGGAATTAAGCCAATACTTCTTGAGACTAAAGATCCCTGACATAAGGCGCGTTGGCGATGCCAGACTCTGCTTGTACCAATCCCGAAGGCGTCGCCAGCAAGTCATCACGCTGCCACATCCCATCGCTATCGGCAGGTATTCCCACTGTTCGTAAGTCGTTTGAACGAACGGCAGCGGCGCTGGTTGTGGCACTGGAAGCCAAGCGTATTGGCTATTACGGCGGTGAAAGTGTTTGCTCCAGGCAAGCGCGGGGTATAGAACCCTTGCCCTGACAGGAGGAAACGGGTGGGAGTCAATTTCGCCAAAAACATCGGAGAGCGCGGGCTCGCTATACCCCAGGCTGGAACGGCTCCAGCTCGGGGCACGCCGACGCTGGAACCGACCCTGTTCGAAACAGCCAGGCAACGCCCGGAAGGCCCCCGTTTCTTCGGCTACCACAACGATTCCTCCATCCTGGCACGTCTGGCTGGACAGGGCGTGGCCCCCAACGCCATCAACCTGCGCATCGCCCAGCAAATGCTGCGCTATGGCCTGCCGCTCGTACCAAACACGCTTGCGCAAATTCGCCAGCTCTGGCAAGCGCTGGGCGCCAGCTCCCTGGTGGATCTCGAGGCCCTCACCGTTCTATTTTCCCTTGGTCTGCCCACCGAAAACCAGAATATCGCAGCACTGTTGCAACTGCTCTCGGGCGGTCCGCTCTCGCACCTGCTGGCGCGTCTTACGCTGGTGCTGAAGCAAGGTCCACCGGGCCAGCGCGGTCTGGAGTCCCTCAAGGCGTTGCTGCACAGCTTCTGGCAACTGGGCAATGGTCCGGCCACTTTGCCAAACGAGCTGGCGCAGTTCTATCAATTGACGCGCCAGATCCGCGAGCAAGCCCAACTTGCCACCCAGAACAGCCGCCTGCCCGGTGAACTGGCAGCTGAGCTGGCTGCCCTCGGGCAGCTCTTTCATGCCCAGGAATTGCTGCAAACCCGGCCCGGGAAGAGTCTTTACATCCCTTTTTTCCAGTGGCGCGAACAACAGCCCATGCCAGGTGAGTTCCTGGTACAAGCGAACAGCGAGCTACCGGCCGCAGTGGCTGCTGGTTACTCTCAGCTCACCCTGGCGGTAGATACTCGCAATCTAGGCCGGATCACGCTCGATTTCACCGCGCTGCGCGGCAACCTGGCTATTAGCTTCGAAGTGCAGGATGCAGCCGTCAAGCAACTGGTCGAGAAAGGCTTGACGGGCCTGCGTCAAAAGCTGGCACCGGCCACCGGCTATCACGTGGCGGCTCTGGCAGTCCATGAGGTGGGGCAGGGGCGAAGCATCTCGACGTTGTTGCCCAAGCGGCGCGATCTGCGTCGGCTGAGTCGCGCTCTCGGAGTGATTTGAATGACAGAACGACCTACTGGTGAAGCGCTCTGGGGCAGCCTGGCGTCCGTGGCCAAGTCCAGCGGGCCGGCGGCGGCGCGTCCGAGCGACAAGTTACAGGCAATAATGGCGGGGCTCGATCTCGCAGCAATTCCGCCAGCACTGACGATAGCGGTGAGTGAGACCCTGGCCTATCTGTATCAACTAGATCAAGCTGCCGAAGTAGCGCCCAGGAGGAAACGATGATCCGTGGCATTTATGCAGCGGCCTCTGGCATGGTATTGCAAATGCAGACGGTCGATGTGTTGGCGCACAACCTGGCGAACGCGGCAACTAATGGCTACAAGCGCCGGGAGGCCGTAGCTGAATCGTTCGGCGATCTGGTGGTCGACATACTAGATAGTGTGCCGGAGGCTGACAACAAGACGGGGGCTGGAGTGCGCCTGGCAGAGGTCGGGCGCGACGAGCGCTCTGGCAACTTGCGGCCTACGGGAAATCCGCTAGATCTCGGTCTGATCTCGGAGGGGCATTATTTCGTCACGCAACGGCGTGACGGCACGCGCCTGCTCACCCGCGATGGCCAGTTCTACCTCGACGATCAGCTTCACCTGGTAACCGCGCAGCGCGCTTACGTCCTGGACGCCGCTGGGAACCCGCTCGTGCTGAAAGAAGACCTCCGCAATATCAAGATTCGCGAAGATGGGACGATTTTAGGAGCAGAGGCCGAGATCGGCAAGCTACTGGTTGTCGCCCTGTCTCCTGCGCAGTTGCCGTATTTTCCGTTGCTGGCTCCCAATATTCCGCCCGCGGAAAAGGTCGTGATGAAACAGGGATACCTCGAGACGAGCAATGTCAATATCATCACCGAGCTGGTGAGCCTGGTGGAGG
>JACQUT010000253.1 GCA_016267585.1 Cyanobacteria bacterium NC_groundwater_1444_Ag_S-0.65um_54_12 | reverse complement strand
GTACCAAGCTGCGGGCTACTTTGGGCCAGCTCTTGCATTTGCATTCGCGGAGGCCGGCATGACTACTCGCAATCGCCTGCACTTTGACTTTGAAAAGCCCATAGTGGAGATAGAACAAGAAATAGAGGCGTTCAAGCAGCTAGCTGCCAACAACGAGTTCGATATCGCCGAGGAACTGCAACGTCTCACGGAACGGGTGCAATCGGCTCGGCAAACCATCTATCGGCACTTGCGCCCGTCCGAGCGCGTGCAGATTGCCCGTCATCCCTCCAGGCCGAGCGCGCTCGACTACATCCAAAATATTTGCCAGGAGTTTATCGAGTTGCATGGCGATCGCCAAGGGCATGACGATCTGGCAATGATAGGCGGGTTGGCACGCCTGGATGAGCGAACGGTAGTTTTTGTCGGGCAGCAGAAGGGCCGGGATACCAAGGATAATATTCTGCGCAACTTCGGGATGGCTCATCCTCAAGGCTATCGTAAGGCGCTGCGCTTGTTTCGGCATGCGGCAAAGTTTGGTTTCCCCGTGGTGACACTCATCGATACACCGGGAGCTTATCCAGGCATCGAAGCGGAAAAACAGGGTCAATCCGCCGCCATAGCTGTCAATCTGATGGAAATGGCGCGTCTTCCGGTACCGATCATAGCGGTCGTCATCGGGGAAGGTTCTTCCGGTGGTGCGCTAGGTATCGGGGTCGCCGACCGGATTTTGCTCCTCGAGCATGCGTATTATGCTGTCATTTCTCCGGAAGGCTGTGCCGCTATCCTCTGGAAAGATGTGGCAAAGGCCAAAGTAGCAGCCGAAGCCCTGCACATGACGGCGGAAGATCTCCGAGATCTGGGCCTGATAGATGAAATCATTCCCGAACCCTTGGGCGGAGCGCACCTGGACCCCTGTGGCGCAGCGCGTACCCTGGGTATCGCCCTGCGTCGCCAGCTAGTCGAATTATCAAGTATCAGTTCCTACCAGCTAGTAGAACAGCGCATCGCCAAATATCGCACTATTGGTCGCTATGCCGAGGTATTTTGAAAAGCTCTGGTCGATCGCAGCTAGGCACCAGAGGTGAGCTTGTGTTATAAACTTGATCTCTCGGGAGATTTTGCTTCATGAAGTTTACCCAAATTTTTCTCTACGTTTTGCAGTTTACTTTGTCTTTTGCGCTGGTAATAGCGGTCTTGCTGCATTCTGCCAAGGGCGAAGGACTGGCGGGCATAGGCGGCCAGGCTCACATTTTTGGCAGCCAAAAAGGGGTCGAAGCGGGTCTTAATCGCATTACTGCCATCATAGCCGTCCTTTGGTTCTTGGTAGCAGGATTGTTGGCTTTGTTGGTGCGCAATTCCTGATATTACATCTACTACAAAAAGGGAGCAGTATTTTGCTAGCAGGAAATAACTGGAGACGGGGTTTCATTTGCTTGCTGCTAGCGAGCGTTCCGGTCAGTGGCTGTGAGCCTACCAAGAAACCAGCCCCTTTACCAACTGCTTTGTCAACTGCTTCGCCTACCCGAATCACCCAGATCGAAGTAGTTCCACCCAAGGTCGAAGAACCGGTGCCAGAAGCGATCAGGCCCGGTATCGGCCGCCATGGCGGTACCCTGACGGGTGGGATGATCTCCGATCCCAAAACTTTTAATTATGTACTGGCGCAAGAAACTTCTTCCAGTACTCCTCTTGGCTATGTTTTCGAAGGGCTGGCCGAAACTAATGTCTTTACCGGTAAGATGCAGCCAGCGCTGGCCGAAAAATGGACGGTATCGCCCGATAATCGAACCTATGTCTTCACCTTGCGCCGGGGCCTGCGCTGGTCGGATGGTCATCCGCTCACGGCCGACGACGTGGATTTCACTTTCAACAAGCTGGTGTTCAACAAAGATATCCCGACTGACTGGCGCGACATCATCACGATCGGCGACCAACTCCCCACGGTCAAAAAACTTGATGAGTTGCGCATCGAGGTCAAGACCCCGAAACCCTTCGCTCCCTTCCTGCGCACCTTTGGTATTTTGGCCATCATGCCCAAGCATATCTTGGCAGAAACGGTCCAGCGGAACGATCCCAAGACCGGGAAACCCGTATTCAATCAATTCTGGACGGTTTCTACCGACGTTACCAAGATTCCAGGCTCCGGGCCCTTCATCTTTCAAGAGTTCGTGCCAGCGCAACGTCTAGTTTATCGCCGCAATCCCTATTACTGGCGGTTCGATTCGGCAGGCAACCGGTTGCCTTATCTGGCTAAACTGGTGATTGTCATCGTCAAGGATCAAAATGCCGGCGTACTGAAGTTTCAGAGCGGTGAGACTGATATCCTCTTCATCGACGCGCCCTTGCGCGGACAAGATTTTGCTGCCATGAAACCGCAGGAACCGGCGGGTAACTTCACCATTTATAAAGCCGGACCGGACTTTGGCACTCTTTACCTCACTTTTAATCAGACCGTCGATGTCAATGCCCAGGGGAAACCCTACGTCGATCCCATCAAGCAACGCTGGTTCCGGAATCGGAGCTTCCGGCAGGCGATCGCGCATGCCATCGACAAGCTAAGCATCATCAAGAACGTTTACCAGCAGCTGGCAATACCGCAAATTGGCCCAGAGAGCCAGACCAGTCCTTTTTACTATGATAAAGTGCCAGTTTATGAATACGATCTGGCCAAAGCCCAGCAGATCTTGACAGCAGCCGGCTATAAAAAGGACTCCAGTGGCGTATTACGTGACGCTGCCGGGCATCCCATCGCGTTCACCCTCAACACCAACAGCGAAAATAACGAACGTAAAGCCATGGCCCAGATATTGAAGACCGATCTCGACAGGCTGGGCATGAAGGTCAAGTTCCAGCCCATCACTTTCAACGTGCTGGTAGAGAAAACCGCGCACGGACTGGACTGGGAAGCCATCATCATGGGATTCACGGGATCACTGGATCCAGCATTGGGTCGCAATATCTGGAATTCTGGCGGACGCGTGCACATGTTCAACCAGAAATTGCCCACTTCTAGACAATGGCAAGCCCAGCCCTTCGAAAAAGAGATAGATGACCTCTTCGAAGCCGGAGCGACCACACTGGATGAAGCTAAACGAAAAGCTTTCTATGACAAGTTCCAGGTCATCGTGGCCCGGGAGCTGCCATACCTGTACATTGTCAATCGCGTTCAGCTCTATCCCATGCGCAACGTCTTCGGCAATGTGATGGTGACTCCCATCGGCGGACCGGTGTGGAACCTGTTCAACCTGTACCGCACCGACCTCAAGTAGCGCGGTAATTGCTCTACCGCGCTACTTATTAAAAATGCCCCGCAACTTGCCAAGCAGCCCAGGCCAGGGTTTTTCTCCCGTGGCTGGCTGTCCACCCATTTTGGGTTCTTCGGTCAGCGCGGCAGACGGTCTAGTTGACAAGGGTCGGGTGGGCGCTGAGCGGAAGGATAGATCAGTTTGCTGGGACGTTTGACCGGGCGGCGGCGGAAATAAACGATCTAGCACGGTGTCATTTTTGAAATTCTCGTAGAAGACGCAGATGGCATAAGCTTTTCCTTTGACCCGTTCGATCGCGAGTGTGCCGAGCCGTTCCCAAGCTAGCGCTGGCGGTAATTGTACGATCTCTTCCAAAGTCTGTTTAGCGTCTTGATAAGCGCGATAGGCTTCCT